>CANLCA010000008.1 GCA_947487925.1 Verrucomicrobiales bacterium
CAATACCCGGTCCAAAAAGCCGAATGATCCAGCCCATCGGCTTTTCGCCCAGCATTGTCAAAAGTGTCATTCCGGCGCCAAGTCCAAGGGCGACTTTCAGATCGAGCAACTCTCGGGGGATTTTGCCGACCGTGAGAATCGCGAGCAGTGGCTGAAAGTGTTGGAACAACTCCAAAGCGGCGAGATGCCGCCGAAGGATAAGCCGCGTCCACCCGCGAAAGCAGCGCAGGCAGCGGTCACCTGGATCAGCGAACGCGCCGGGGCGGCTGAACTGGCCCGACGGGCCGGAGAGGGGCGCGTCGTGTTGCGCCGGTTGAATCGGGCCGAGTATGCCAACACCGTGCGTGATTTGCTCGGCGTGGAGGTGGACCTGGCCGACCTGTTGCCTCCCGATACTTCCACGAGCGGCTTCGACAACAGCGCCGAGTTGTTGCACACGTCTTCCTATCTGATGCGCAGCTATCTCGATGCCGCCGATCGCGTGCTCGATGAGGCGATCGCGAACAGGCCGCAGCCCTGGATCCTCAAGAAGCGGTTCGACATCAAAGAAGAGCGATCGGTCAAAGCCACGGGCAGTGTTTATCGTCATCTCGACGATGGCGTGGCGATCTTTGCCGCGTGGGAATCCGCCAACATTCGCGTGACGATGTGGAATTTCCGCAGCCACGTGCGCGGCAAATATCGTTTTAAGATTTCCGGCTACGGTTTTCAAAGCGAAGGCAAGCCGGTTAATTTCCGCGTCACGGCGGGCACGCTCAAGGAAGTGACGGAGGAGCGTCTCATCGATTACTTCGCCGTGCCGGCGGACAAACCGAGGGTGATCGAGTTCACCGAGCAACTCGAGCCGGAGAATCGCATCCGCATCGTCGCCGAAGGCCTGCCCGCGCTTCCGCCGGCGGTTGAGAAAGTCGGCGCGGACAAATACACAGGTCCTGGACTGGTGATTCAATGGGTGGATATTGAGGGGCCGCTGCTCGAATCCTGGCCGCCTCCGAGTCACAAGGCGATCTTTGGTGAGTTGAAGCAGACGCGAGTCCAGTCGGAGCGCTACGAGGTGGTGTCGGAGCAGCCGATGTTAGACGCGGAGCGCATCTTGCGCGACTTCGCACGTCGCGCGTTTCGTCGACCTGTGAACGACGCGGACATCCAGCCTTTCCTCGCGCGCGTGAAATCCAGGATGGACCAAAAATATTCATTCGAACAAGCGATGCGTGTCGGCCTCAAGGGTATCCTGGTTTCGCCCGATTTCCTTTTCATGCGCGAAGAGGGGCCGAAGCTCAATGATTACCAGATGGCGAGCCGGCTCTCATATTTCCTGTGGAGTTCGATGCCCGACGAGACGCTTTTGAAACTCGCCGCCGATCGCCAGTTGCACGAGCCGGGCGTGCTGCGGGAGCAGGTGGAGCGGTTGTTGCACGATCCCAAGGCGAAGGCTTTCACTGAGAATTTCACAGGCCAATGGTTGAGCCTTCGCGCCATCGATGCCACCCAGCCCGACAGCACGCTTTATCCCGAGTATGATGACATTCTCAAGACGGCGATGCTCAAGGAGACGAAGTTGTTCTTTGAGGATGTGCTGAAGAACGACCTGCCGTTGACGCACTTCGTCAGTTCCGATTTCACATTCCTGAACGCCCGCCTCGCGAAGCATTACGGCATTCCCGGCGTGGAAGGCACCGAGATGCGCAAGGTCTCGTTGCCGACCGACAGTCATCGAGGCGGTTTGCTCACCATGGGCAGTGTGCTAAAGGTCACCGCGAATGGCACCACCACCTCGCCGATCATTCGTGGCGCGTGGGTGCTGGAGCGCATCCTCGGCACGCCGCCACCGAAGCCTCCCGCCGATGTGGGGGCGATCGAGCCTGACATTCGTGGCGCCACGACGATTCGCGAACAACTCGCGAAGCATCGCACGGTGGAGACTTGCGCCAGTTGTCATCGCAAAATCGATCCACCGGGATTCGCGCTCGAGAGCTTCGACGTCACGGGTGGATGGCGCGATCATTACCGCGCCACCGGCGAGCCGAAAGTCGTCAACGGCCGCCGGATGCGAGTCTGGCCCGGCCCGGCCGTGGATCCCAGCGACGTGCTGGCTGACGGACGAAGTTTCCGCAACATCGACGAATACAAGGAACTGCTGCTCGCCGACAAAGACCAGATCGCCCGTTCACTGACCGAAAAACTGCTGGCTTACGCCACCGGCTCCGCGCCGACGCGGGCCGACAAAACCCAGATCGAAACCATCGTCAACCATCTCCGTGACAAGAATTACGGTTTCAAGGCATCGATCCATGAAGTCGTGCAGAGTGCTCTTTTTCAAACGAAGTAGTGAACGAGTATCCGATCTGATTTCGCCATGAAGATTCAACGCCGCACCTTTATCCGCGCCGCGGGCATCTCGCTCGCGCTGCCATGGCTCGACATTTTTGCGCAAGACGCCGAACCTGCCTCGAACAAGCAAGCACCACGCCGCATGGTTTGCATCTGCGCGCCGCTGGGTTTGCATCCCGACAATTTCTTCCCCACCCAACCCGGGAAAGATTACGCGCTCTCGGACTACCTCAGCATCCTCAAGGATTTCCGGAATGAGTTCACGGTCATCTCCGGTCTGGCACATGCGGGGATGGGATCGAGCTTCGCGCATCAGGCCTCCGCCAGTTTTCTCACCGGTGTGCCAGGCGCGGGCAGGCCGGGCTTTCGCAACGCCATTTCGCTCGATCAATTTGCCGCGGATCACATCGGCGCACAGACGCGTTTCCCCAGCCTCGCGTTGTCCGGCGAAGGCTCTGGCGGCTTGTCCTGGACTAGGACGGGCGCATTGATCCCTTCAGATAACTCGCCCTCACGAGTTTTCGCACGCCTGTTCCTTGAAGGCAAACGGGACGACGTGAACGATCAACTGCGTCGTCTCGAGGATGGTCGCAGCATCCTTGATGATGTGCACGGTCAAGCTAAGTTGCTGCGCTCCGGGCTGGGCAGCGACGATCGCGACAAGCTAGACGAATACATCACCAGTGTCCGCGAACTCGAGCAGCGCATGGTCAACGACGAAAGCTGGGCCCGGAAATCGAAGCCCAAGGTCAACGTCGAGGCGCCGAAGGACATACCTAATGCCGCCGATCTCATCGGCCGCACGCGCCTGCTCTTTGACCTGACGCATCTCGCGTTGCAAACCGATTCCACGCGGCTGATTACGATCATGCTCGCGGGCTCCACGTTCACTCCGCCCATCGAGGGTGTGACACTCGGCCACCACGACCTTTCGCATCACGGCAAAGAACCAAGCAAGCTCGCGCAGCTTAAGATCGTGGAGGAAGAGACCATGAAGACTGTTCGTGACCTGCTCACCAAACTCAAACAATCGCGGGAAGCCGATTCAAATCTGCTCGATCGCACTACC
The DNA here is from genome assembly GCA_947487925.1 of Verrucomicrobiales bacterium. Classification (GTDB taxonomy): domain Bacteria; phylum Verrucomicrobiota; class Verrucomicrobiia; order Limisphaerales; family F1-80-MAGS106; genus F1-80-MAGS106. Next base: position 3,401 of record CANLCA010000008.1, read on the forward strand.
GTCTTCCTCGGCAGCAATCTGGGCGACGGCAGCAGCCATTCGACAAAGAATCTTCCTGTCCTTCTCGCAGGCGGCGGCTTCCAGCACGGCCAGCATCTGGCCTTCAATCCCGACAACCCGCCACCGCTTTGCAACCTTTACGTCAACTTATTACAACGCATCGGCATCGAAGCCGCCAAATTCGGCACCAGCACCGGGACGCTGTCGGGGTTGGGATTCAGCGGGGGGTGAGGATGACCTGCGAACGTCCGAAGGAGTGTTGATGGGCGGCGAGAAATCTCGGCGTGAAATAGGTTTCGAAATAGCGTCCGGCCTTGTTCAGGGGAGTGGAGGGTTCAGAGTTGTGGGAAGCAAAGCCGTCACGCCTTGCCGCCAAACGTCACATGGTCATCCAGGTCGAGGTAGTCGAACCAGGTCTTCACATCCTCGCGGATCTTGCTGCACGCGCCGACCCTGGCGGCGAAGAATTCCAGCGTTTCAACATCGCCGTCAGGCCCGCGCTCGTTGTGGAAGCCGCTCCATGCGGCAATCTCCCAAGGGGCGCGTTTGAGCGGAGCGTGTTCGTCGAGCCACGCGAGGATTTCGCCATCACCCTTGCCGCTGGCGAGCTGCTCTTTCAGCGCCTCGGGCGTGACGCCGGTAAAGCGGAACCAGTGGCGATCCATCGGGTTGTTGTATTTGTATTCGCCGGCGGTGCCGACGAGTTCGGCGCGGCCCTTGTCGAGGATGCGCGCAAGGATGACGTAGCCGCAGAGGCGCACACGGGGACTGCGCGGCGGGCGTTGGGTCAGGTTGGGGGCGGATTTCGGATCGAGTTGGTTCATGGGTTTCAGGGTGTGCTGGTTTGCGGGGGAAAGCGAGATCAGGCTGGGCCCCAGGGGCCGTCGGTCGGTCCCAGCGGAAGTTCCGGTCGACCTCGGTGATCTTCAGGTCGTTGATGCTGGCGATGAGGCGTCGCATGTAACCGTGTTCGTCAAACTCCCAGTTTTCGTTGCCGTAGGCGCGCCACCATCGGCCATGGATTCATTTCAGTCTTTGGTTTTGAGTTGGGCTTCAAGCTCCGCAATACGCTGCTTCAACGGAGCGAAGGCCGCTTCGACTTCGGCGGCGGTGTAGAGCGGGGTGAATGGAAAGCGGTGCGGCGAGGCTGATGTCTGGGCGGACCCGCGTTCAGGGAGGAATTACTGGTCCAAACGAGACAGGCAGGCGAGCATCATGGGGGAAGGAAAAGCAGGAATTGGCGGAGCACCATGCGGCGCTGATGGTAGTGGAGGAGTTGAGCCGGCGTCGATGGGTTGAGGACGAATTGAAACGCCGGCGGAAATGCTACCGGGAAAAGGTGAAAACTGCAGCCCTATTGCGGCGCGAAACCACGATGGCGTTGAAGTGGAGTGCAGAGCGCCTGTATGGGGACATGGACGAACGTTGCAAACTGCCTGGCAACAGCAAAGAAAAATGCCAAAAGCCGGGACCGACCCCTGAATGAAGCGCCCCCGAAGCGGGCTTTGGCCCTATTCCCGACCGTATCTTTAACGCGCTCCCCTATTGCGACCCCGGGCCCGTGTGGGTTCGGGTGCTCCTCTGCTGCATCCAGAGAACGTCCTTATTGTTGGGTGAAGGAACATCGAGCGGGATGTCCCCCTTCGAGAGTTTGGGCATCGTTCTCCCATCAGTCCATTTCTTGATCTCGGAGTGTCCGTCTGCAAAGGAGAATCCGCCCGCTCGATTGTGATAACTGGCCGGATAGTCCACAATCTTCCAGCTTGCCGGGGTATTCGGATACCCCTTCATATCCACGACAAAATAGCCGTCATTGATGCTGTCCTCGCGCTCGTCGACAAAGACCCACGTCTGAGTCGGCCCAGGGTCCTTCATGTCGTCCAGCTTGCGGTAAATCGCCCAGGCGTTGGGCCCTCCTCCGACCGACGACGGCCCTGAGTTTCCCCAGCCTGGGCCGCCCACCCAGTTGTTCATCGACATGCTGCGGATGCGGGGGACGCGTTGCTTCTGCGCGTTTAATCCAGTGGACTTGTCTGCAGGGCATTTCCAAATGCCGATGGCGTTGCCGCAGTAGGGCCAGAGGACACTCTTTTTGTTGTAAAGCTCGGCGTTCCAATTGTTCGGATCACTCGGATTGTTCAGGGTGAGCCAACTGGCGCCGGTCCAATTCGGCACCTCTCCACGGGCTCCCGGCGGCGACCAGTTGGCGGCGCCTACTAATTGGTCGCTATTGTCCTCCGCGTACAATCTCCAAGCCAACGCCAGCTGCTTGTGGTTGTTCATGCACATGATTCCCTGCGCCTTCGTCTTGGCCTTGGCCAACGCCGGAAGGAGCATCCCAGCGAGAATTGCAATGATCGCGATCACCACGAGCAGTTCAATCAAAGTAAAGCCAACCTTAGCTTGAGAGTCTTTCTTTGCGTGCCGGTAAGTGGGGAGCGAAATGGGTTGCATAGGCTGCTTTGGGGCTGAGCGATTTGGGACCTGGGATGGAAACAACCATTACGCGATAGCATCGAATCAGGCAACTGTGCATTCGTATGCACACCCGGAAATTCCGAACCTTGTTGGGTCTCCTCCGCAAGGCATTGAGACCATTCCAACATGGACACATTCCTTTCCGGCGAGATAGGGTGGTTCGTCTCCGCAACCCTACGCCTGTGGTCAAGCAAAAGGTGATCGCCGTTCTCGCGGCACTCTTGGCGGTCATTCCGCTCATCTGGATGTTATTTCCCGGCGGCGGGGGGAGGCTGCCCTCGCGCCAGACCCCCTCGCCGCTCAAGCCGCCTCTGGGCGGCCAAACCTTGGACGCGGCCACTTCCCGGAAATTCCTCGCACTCGAAGCAAGCCAGAACGAACTCGATCGCACGGTTTGGGCCGCGGAATTGCAGGCTGAAACGCACGAGGACGTTTTCATTCGTCTCTGGGACAATCTGCGCCAGACCAAGAACGCGGAGAGTGTGCTCAGTCGCTTCCCTTTCGGCGAATTGCGGCTCGGCAAGCCGGGTGCGGCGGAATCCATTGGCCACGGCATCACGGCCACACAATTCGCCGGCGAGGCTAAACGGCTTGCGCCCTCTGACTGGCGGCAGCTGTTGGCGGGATTCCGCGCCGCCGGCTTCCAACTCGAACAGTCCGATTGGCGTCATCCGCGGTTCGAACCCGGCACGAACGGCCCGGCGCGCTCGACCATCGCGATGACTCTCCACGCCATCCAACCGTCGCAGCAAAGGCGCGTCATCGTGCGCGGTAATCTGCGTGTCGAGTGGGACGCCGACGGGGGCGAGGACGGCCAGCCGTTCCCGAGGGTCATCGACGCCAGTGATCTGGAACTGTTGGAACGCGTCGGAGATCCGGTGTTCGAAAACGTCGTTGCAAAGGAAATCGAACCAGACCCTGAAACGACGACCTTCGATCCGGTGATTGTCTTCGATCTCGATGGGGACGGCCTTTCCGAGATCATCCTCAGTGCTAAGAACACCGTGTTCTGGAATCGTGGGGGTGGTGATTTCGAACCGCGGAAACTTTGTGAATTCCCCGCAAAAACCGTTTTGACGGCGGTGGTGGCTGATTTCGACAACGATTCGTTTCCCGATTTACTCGCCGCGGACCATGACGGCCTACTCTTGTTCATCGGTGCGCCAAGAGGGGCTTTTCCCGCGCGCGCGCGCCGCATCTCCTTCAGCTCCCGGCCGTTGCCCAATCCTTTTCTGTTGACCGCGGGCGACGTGGACGGTGACGACGACCTCGACGTGTGGCTGGCGCAATATAAGCAGCCTTATCTCGAAGGTCAGATGCCGACGCCTTACTACGACGCGAATGATGGTTTCCCAGCTTACCTTCTCATCAACGACGGGCAGGGAAGGTTTTCAGACAGGACCGAGGCCGCCGGGCTGGCAACAAAACGTTTCCGCCGCACCTACAGCAGTTCGTTCGTGGATCTAGACGATGACGGGGATCTCGACCTCATCGTGGTCAGCGACTTTGCTGGCATGGACGCGCACTTGAACGACGGGACTGGGCATTTCACGGACGCGACAGGGCCGCTGTTCGGCGAGTCCCACGCTTTTGGCATGGCGCATACTTTTGGCGATTACGATCTCGACGGGCGGCTGGATTTGCTGGTGATCGGGATGAATTCGTTCGTCGGGCAACGGCTCGACGCGCTGGGGCTGGGACTCAAGGAATTCCCAGTCCACCAGGCCATGCGCCCAAAGATGGCCTTTGGAAACCGGCTTTATTTTGGGCGCGGTGAAAAATTCCAACCGACGCCCGCCGGCGAGGACGTGGCGCGCACCGGGTGGTCGTGGGGCGCGACGACTTTCGACTTCGACAACGACGGCGCTCAGGACATCTACATTGCCAACGGCCACAAAAGCCGCGATTCGGCGCGCGATTACGAGCGGCAGTTCTGGAGGCATGACATCCACGTCGGCACCTCCGAACACGACTCCGCAATGCACTTCTATTTTCGAGCTGTCGGCACGCGACTTTATGGCCAGGGCCAGTCTTACGGCGGCTACGAGAAAAACCGATTCTTCATCAACCGGCGGCGAGGGCAGGGCTTTCTTGAGGTCGGCTATCTGTTCGGCCTGGCCCTTGAGCTCGACTGTCGCAATGTGGTGAGCGACGACCTGGACGGTGACGGACGCGTGGATCTGATCGTCACGACCCAAGAAGAATGGCCCTCGACGCGGCGCGGCTTGTTTGTCTTCCATAACCGAACTCCCAATCCGGGCAATTGGATTGGTGTCCGCGTGCGCGAGGAAGGCAAGGGCCTGTCACCTGTGGGAGCAAAGGTCATTGTGCGAAGTCGCACCAGTGAACAGACCCGCTGGATTGTCACGGGCGACTCCTACCGCTCACAGCACGCGGCTACCGCGCACTTTGGGATCGGTGCGGCCGACGAAATAACCGCGGTCGAGGTCAGGCGGCCAAATGGGTTTGTGCAGCGGATCGCCAATCCCGCCATTAACCGGTACCACGAGGTGCACATCCGCGGGAAATGATGTGCCGACTTCGCCGAAGTGCGGCGTGGTCCGGCCTTGGCGGAACGGCTCGAACGCGAAGCCCGGGCGCTGGCGAGACCAATCCTCCAAACATCAGACCCCAGAGTTTCCAGGAAATTCTGAATCAACAATGGAGAGTTCATTTCCCTCAGGTTGAAGCCAGAAAACTCGAGAATGGGTGATTTGCGATGCAGATGACAATGACGAGGGAATTGGAGTTTCAATTCTATCCGACATGAAACCCCGGGTTTTCTGAGTTCTGAACATTGTGGGGATTCACGATTTCGGACAAGCGGGCTGCTGCCTTTACTTTCTTATAGAGCTCGTCGATGGGTTGAACTTGCGGCGATTCGAACAGTCCCGACGACTCACCCACACTGCGAGTTCCAAATAACCCCAGGTGCACCCTGCGTGAACTTGCCTCAGCCCCGTCGGGAATCATCCTCGCGCCGGCGCCGGCACTCGGTGGTTTCAAAATTGATTTGGCAAAATCACCACCCCCTGGTCGGGCTCAGTTTTTCGACGAATCCCCGCCCCATTTCAGTCCGACCCGTGTGGCGTCCATGGGCAACAACAGGTCCCCGTTGTCTTGACGCGCCACCGATGCCCCGTCACAGGTTGCCTCTACAGCCCATGTCCGCGGCAGCCGCAGCACGAATCCTCGGGTGGGCCTCGCCGCACCCCTCAGTGTCAGCGTCGCACTCGCTCCAGAGATCGAATAGTCCAGGGAACAGAGTCCGAAGTGTGTGGGCATGTTTGCGAGCTTCATCCCTTGGCCGCGAGAATACCAATCGGGTGGCAGGCCCGGAAACAGCACCAGTCGTTCGCCATCCTCAAAAAGCACTGCGTCCCTCAAGAGCAGCGCCAACTCCGCCACGGCCCTGCCATGTGGCATCGCATCGCTGGCGCCTCCCTGACGCCAAGTGGTGCGCACATGGTTCCATCCTCCAACTCCAGAATCCACGCCTTCATCCAGCGCATACCAACTTTTCATGGATGCATGATCGAGATAACGGCTGAGCGTCCCAAACGCGGCCTCGCGGTTGCCCGCGAGCAAACCTTGATGCGCCCGCGCCAGCGGGAAACGGTTCGGGCCAGATGGCTCCTGCGCTCCTACCCTGCCGAATTGCTGAACTCCCACGCCCGTTTCCAGAGGGTACAATCGGCATGGCCATAATACGCAAGAGGCCCCTTGATCATCGGCCAACTGGCCTCCGAACCGCCGGTCGTAACCCTCAAAAAGTGACTTCGCGAGAAGTTCCCAAGCCCGGGCGTCCTCGGCGCCGTCGGAAGCCTCCGCCAAGAGCGCCGCGGCGCGCAGTCCGGCAATGTCAAAGGCCTCGGTCCATGATGGGTTGGATCCGTTGCCGGCGTCCGTCTTCAGCTCCTTGCGCTGCGCTGCTGGCAGTGCGTCCCCAAATTCCAGGCTCGTGTCCCACACCCAATGCGGCCCCGGCGTGGTGCGATAATAGCGGACCATCGCAGCTAATTTCCTCACCGAAGGCATCACCGATGCCAGCCATGTTCGATCCCGCGTGAACTTCCAATGCTCCCCCATGACCCAAAGAATCTGCCCCGGATTGTCCGCCTCGGGTACCACTCTCCCGCTGAATGGATGATCGAGAAAATATTGGATCGCCAATTCGGCAAGGTCAAACTGTCCGGACTTTTGATAGAGATTCGCGAGAACGACTCCGTCGCGATTCAACACGTTGTAATGAACCACTGCCGAGTCGGGGGCTCCCTCGTTCAGGCAAAGCGCCGCGTGCCCGGCAAGTGAGGCGAAACCCTCGCCCCACCGTGGATCGGGCAGTTTCAGTGTTGCCCGACCGGTTCGGTCCTTCCAATACTCCTCCGCCTCCGCAAAAACTAGTTCCGGCTTGAACTGACGATAGAATTTTAAGCCCGGATACTTTTGAAGCACGCCCGTGTTTGTGGACGCGGGAGCGTTGAGATCGATCTGGAGCCCGGCGCTGACGTCGTCCCAACGGTGACCCACAGCTCGGCGGTTGGGCAATACCGGGCAGGTGAAACCCAGCGTTTTCCGCTGGCCTCGTCCCAGTTGGATGTCGTAACGCATCGCTCCAGAACAGAGGCCGTTGGTTGAGTTCATATACTTTTCGGGGGGCAATTGTCCTTTCATCACCCAATCCCCAATGCCATCGTTCATTGCCCCGCCCACCGCTTGGGCTCGCTCCGTCGCCACCAAGGCCGGGAACCCGTTCACGGCGAGGGTGTCATTCACTTCGCTGAATCCAATGGAACGGATGGCCCCGCCAGCGGGCCCCAGGGGTCGCACTGCGACGTAAAGAACTGCGTTGACCGCGCTTTCCCCTTGGTTTGTCAGGTGAACCCTCGCCGCCACAACGCAAATACTGTTTGTGTGGACCATGCGTTGCACCTCACACACTTCAGTCTTGATCTCGATCCCGCCTGCCCTCCACCTTGACCAGGGCATCAGCGCCCCTCCAGCCCCAAGACCATGCTCGCAATCCACGCCATCCATGGTGGGTGCAACCAGTCGCTTCGACGCCTCATCCCAAACCCAAAAATACACTCCAAAGGTTCCAAACCCAGGTGAAAAACTGCCCTCGGCCTCCACGAACGTTTTCAGAGTATCGACGGTGTTGGCGACGCCGATGGGCATATGGATCCGACCTCTCGGGTCCAACGGACTCCGCGGGCGTGGTTCCGCGGCGATCGCGGCGGCAACGATTGCCACAAGCCAAATGATAAGAAGTTGCTTTTTCACGGCAGGGGCGAGCTTAGTTTTTCTCAAGTGTTGTCACAAGAATAAAGCCCCCGTGATCAGGGTGGGATGAGGATTCTCACCCGCTATGGACTTGGAGTTCGCCCAAGGCAAGAATCCGCCCCAACCGTCCTCAGCCAAACGTCAGTGGAATCGGAATTTCGGCTCACATAGGCAGGTCTGCGCAACTCCGCTGGGTGTGACTTCCGGGCGTGGCGCCGGCTGCATGTGGGTGATCGCCGCGCTCCTCGATTCTCGGGACGAAACCGAATTCCAATCTCATTATCCAACTTACACACTTCGCTGCCTTTTCGAGTTCGGCAACGGGGTCCTGCTTGCGTTGACACGCGCTGAAAGCCACGGCCATGGCCGCCAGCAATGCGCCTTAGCAGCCAATGCGTTTCAAGGCTCCACAGAAACGAAGCGAGGAGATAGTCATCGGCCGTTGGCTGTGGCCGGGTATCACCACAGGCGATTCGTTGTCGGGATATTGCCTTCGGTCTAAAACTTCACCGTTTTAAGAAACTCGATGTGTCCATCCACAACGGCCCTCTGCCTCTCCTCGAAGGAATCGAGGAGCTTAGTCTCTGCGCCGCACTGGAGACAGCTCAAGGGATTCACTTCATGACAAACACACCGTTTCAGTGTCTTCTGGATATCCGCGATGTATCTGCACACAGGACGTCGTCGCCAATACTCGGGCTCAAAAACATGGAAGCTGCTCGCAAACAACAAAATCAAACCAATCGTGGATAGCCACTTTTAACGGCGTGTCTGCACGACCAGAAGGGTCTCCTTTGAGTAGCGTCGAAGATCTTCACGTATGTTCCTACGTTTGTTCGCGCCGGAAGATTCAGCTCGCCGAATGGCGGCACCTCATTGATTCCCGAATTTTCCAAGCTCGTGGCGGGGCGCCGTTCGGTGGAGCGCTTGGTTCAAGGGGCATAGGCGCGCAACGACTTCGGATGGTCTCGATCGTTCAACAGCCTGGGGGTGGCATCCTCGGCGATCGAGATCCATTCCAGGATTCCATCCCCTTGAATCGTGTAATGAACCAAGCGCAGGGGATAGAATCCTGGGCGGCTCACGAGCAACGCGAACTCGTTGCGCACCGCAGGGCCTGCCGACGTCACTGAACTCAAGACAGGGTTTGCGTCACGCCCAAGGCTCAACCGCAACCCCACCCGATGGTTCTCGAGTAAGCGGCCGACTGACGCCGGAACTTGCACCGTCGGGATGGCAATGTCCGAAGACGGGTTGTCCATACGGCCGGGGTATCCGTCACCTTGATGTATGATGACCGCCGCTACGGCCCCCGCTTCCTGCGCCCTGCGTGTCTTCGCGACAAAATAGCAATCACCCCGATACAGAATGGCGATCTTGCCTTTGATCGCTTCGGGGTTGGTCAGGGGCTCACATCCAAGCCGTGGTTCAGCAAATACCGCTTCGGCCTGGAGCGGTTGCACGGGCAACGGTGGACCGTACCCGGTCCCAAATCTTGGACCGAACGGTTCCTTCTCCCCGGCGGACATCGAAGCTACGGGACCAGCGATAGCCCCGGGCGCTAGTATCTCGAGCGCCTGGCGAGTGGATCGTTCCCCGACTGAGAGCCGATAACCATCACTGCCCGTGATCGCCATTCGATAAAAGCCCGGTGCAGGGAATTCGATCCACGTCCGAACCTCATTGTTCAAGTCGCTCGCGGGAAGATTGGTCTGCCTCGTGAGGTCCGTGAACAGCAAATCGTTGGGGAACATGCCCGATTTTCCTCCTTGAGCATGTGGTCCAAGATTGACCACTCCCACCACCCGCGCCGAGCCGTCGGCGCCGATCAAGTTCGATCCCGTCAACCCTGCCAAAACCGATTCAGTCCATTCCAGGTTCGGCGGTTGATGCATGTCGCGCTTGCCTCCTAGAGCTGCCAGTTGCCAACCTCGAACACGGAATCCAGGTTGAGCGTTCTCCATGCGTTCCCTGCAAGCTCCAACAGGCAGGCTGAGAACGGGAACGCTCGCGGGAAAGTCTGTCAGCAAGGATATGGCCGGACTATTCGGGGAATTCAAAGTGAGTCGAGCACTGCGGCCAGCATGAGTCGCAAAATACCCAGGAAACGGTAGTTGATAAACCAATACCGTCTCGGTCGGCGAGACCTGAGTCAATGCGACCTGGTTCCATTCCACGGGTCGATCGTCTATTTGCAAAGTGGAATTGCTCGAGTTGATTCGAGTCGCAGAAGGATGGCGAACACGCAAAGAGATGACGTTCGGCGATTTGGAAGTGCTCAGGAAATAAGGTTGATCCTCGGGCGGGCCGTCCTGGGTAATCGACAGATTTGCTATGTGATGGTTCTGATTCACGCCTCCCGCGCGTGCCCCCAAAACCCAGCGGCCCGGCCGAGGTCTGAAACCCGTAGCTAATCCATCAACCAACTTGGCATTTTTCCAGTGAACACTGAGTTTGCCATCACGACTCATTTCGATACGGAGGGGCTGCCACGTGAGCGTATCAGCTGCACCTGGTGATGATAATTTGTGCGGGCCTGTCTGAATGCTTGCCGGATCATTGGGTGCCCCATCGATGACAGGCATCGAATGTTTGAACAACGTCTTGTTGTCCAGGCGGACGATCAAGCCCTCGATCATCTCGGTGTCCGGGAGCCGCCCATAAGCAAAGCTCTTGAACATCACGACCAGTCCAGTTGTTGTCCCGGCTTCAGGTTGTTGCGCAACTGCTGTGGCTTCGATGGGTTTGTCGGCGGTAAAGACCGGATCATCCGGCGCTGCAAAACTAATGCTAAAACCATCCCCGGCCGCCCAAGAGGCGCGATTCCCCACTCGAACGTCGGCGGTCAGGAGGAACGACTTGACCAGATGATTGCCGCTATGACCGGGGAGCAGGACCAAGGTTGATGTTTCACTTCGCGCATCTGTGAGTGCTAGGTAACCGCCAGGGTTGCCCCCCGTTGCACGGGCTAGTGGTCGATCGGGGAGAGCAGTCGAGAGGATCCGAATTTGAGCGTCCAGAAAATCATCAAAACGGTAACCCACGCTTTGCGCCCGGCCAAGAACGATGCCACAGAAGATCAAACATAACGCCAAACCGGGCCGAAAACCGCGAAGTGGAGCTTCAACTCCGTGCTCTGAATCGTGCATAAAGTGGAGGTTTATCGAGGCCATCAACGCACAGGCAACGCTTCGCTGAATTCGGAAGTCGACTGGGGCTTGCCGTCGGCCCAGCGTGCCGCCGTGGCAGTGATCGAACTGCCCTTGGGAATCGTCGTGGGGATCGGATGACGAAAAACAACGTGCCCACGGTCGTCGGTGCGCACACGGAAAGAAGCAAGGAACTGTTGCCCTTGGGCTGCGTTAAAAGCCTGTGCACCGCATGTTGGCGACCGATGCCGGACAGCCTCGAGTTTTTCCTGAGTGGCGAGAGGCACAAGCCGTGCAGTGTTGCCGCGTTCATCTCCCAGGGCATAAGCCAGGGTAACCCCTTCCCCGCCCCCAGCCTCGAAATGGTGCAGCTCGAAGTCGTAACTTTTTCCTTCCTCGATCCGCATCAGCTTATAAACCGGTGTCGGCCAGTTTGCCCTTAACGCATCATGCTCCCGGTACACGGTCGCCAGGTCGGGATCAAAACTGTCCGGGTCGGGCAGGAAGGTTGGCCCACCCTTAACCAGCCATTCTGCCGCATCTTCCGGAAAGAGAGCCCACGTGACAAAAACCGTCTCGCCCTGAACACCGTTCTGATTGGCATCCGGATGCACGACGAACCTTCCCTGAGCCCCGGTGAGAAATTCGTCCATATTTTTTGGGGGATCGCCCCCCGGTATCGGGAACAAGCTTCGAATTGCGGCATTCTTTTGAAAAAGCGGGCTGCCGCCGTGCGTCATACCTCCGCGGACGTAGAAAACCAGGGAAGATGCCATTCCGTCGAATACCGGGAGTGCGCCAGGCCGGGCAATATCAGCACGGGCCTGGCTTAGCGTGTAAGAACCGAAAACGACTTTATTCGTGGCAAGGACATTGCGCACCTTGGCCTCGCCCTCAAGCCAAATCATCGGCTTGGTCAGCTCGACGCACGCGGCCTGGCCTGGATCATTGGCAAACAATTCGATGAAATATTCATTGTTGGGTGCGCTGTTCAAACTGCCTGCGATCGCAACCGCCCCGGTCTTAAACTCGGATCCTGCCGAATCCAGGACTGGATAATTCTGCAAATCATTCTCGCCTTCGTCTTCGTCGTTGCGATCGTTGAACGTCAGTCCATCTCGGCCTAGGTCGATCCCCAATCCGCCATTACTGAAAATGCGGTTCTCGGAAAACACGTTGCCCTGGCTGGCCGCCCGCACCTCAATGCCGTGGCCTGTATTCCCGGTAATCAGATTATTGCGAATCGTATTAAAACGAGCGTTGCGATAGCTGTTGTCAAGTGTGATACCGTTCGCCTTGAAATCAGCGGTGCCATTAAATGAGATGATGTTATCTTCGATGAGATTATTGTGGGTCCATATAAATAGTCCGACACGACGATTACCCAGAGGTTTGGTGCCCGTCACATCGGTGCCTATCTTGTTACGGGCAATGTGGTCATTTCCTAGAGGCTGACCATGCTCGTTAAGCACAATACCAATCCCATTTGCCGATACGACATTGTCCCGTACCACATTGCCAACTGAGGGATCCACTAGGAGGCCTATTTCAACGTTTCCCTTCGCTTGAGTACCGGTGACATCGGTGCCAATAAAATTGCCTTCTACCACATTACTTGCACCGCCCATAAAAATTCCGTGGCTGGGGGCGCGGTTGACAACGAGGCCGCGCACGGTGCTGCCCGACGTCGCCCGGTTGAAACGCAGACCGATCCCCGAAAGCTCGATGAGCAGTCGCGCCGGACGGTTTTCCGAGGCTGGAGTGGCGCCTCCCTGAGAATAGCCATCGATCGACAACGGGCCAGTGATCTCCGGCAATGGAGCGACTTCTCCAGATTCAACCGTCCGCAGCTCGGGAATCGTGTAAGCCCCTGTTTTTGGATCAGGAGTGCCCTTTTCGATCTTGAAGATAATGCGGTCTGGACCAGGCTGGGCATTGGCGCTGACGATTGCTCGTCGTAGAGATCCATCACCATCATTACCGGTGTGGGTGACCACGAAGGTCTGACTTGAAGCAGAAGTTGTGGCACCGCTGGCGCTACATGAGATCAATAGCATCAAAGCAGAGGCAAACAGGAAACTCCGGAGGAGGGTATCCATAGGATGCAACAGATCTCAGCCGAAACACCTACGTTCTGCAACGTCCAATTCTCTTTCCTTCGACCGGGCTATTCAATTGACGACAGTACCCCCAACCGGTAGTGGTTTGGGTCATGGATGAAGATTATCCACTGGACGAACTGGACTTCGACGGGCGTTTTGCGACGGACGAGGCGTGCCGTGAGTATTTGGAGCGGCTGCGGTGGCC
>CANLCA010000009.1 GCA_947487925.1 Verrucomicrobiales bacterium
CCACAAAAGTTGGGTCTCCGCCCAGCCACACAAAAAACTCAGGCACGATTGGGTGTCGTCCTGATTCCCAAATTCCCAAAACATCCTTCGCTTCCAGAGTTGCTTTCGGAAGTCAACGCGGGCTGAATGCGGCCGTGGAATGCTCTGAACCTATACCGAAGTCAGACTCGTCTCGGGAAGGCGATTGGGCCTCTTGCCGGCGCCTCCCAACGATTCTCGCCTTGCTATGGACTTTCCCATCAGCAGGCGCAGTGCTGATCCTGTGGTTGGATCGATCCGCAGACCAGCCACCACCGTCCTCAGGCGACTGGTGGATGTGGATCCAGTCTGTCCGTTTGGAGCACTGGGTGGCGGTGGCAATTCTCGTGATGCACGCATGTCTTGCCTTCCAATCGCTCTCGGTGGGCGGGAGGTTCCGGGTTCGATCAAAAGCCTGCTCTGGTCTAGCCGAGGCGGGGGAAGACAAAACCCAATCCCTCCTTTGAGCTTGAAATCGACTTCGCTTCGCCAGACCATTTTGATCCGATGCTGGACGATCTTTCCCCGACAAGATGGAGACGATGCAGACTCTCCAAACTGCTCGCCCTGCTCATCTTACTAACGCTCGAAGTGGTCCCAGAACATTCCTGTTCTTCCCTGGCGGCCGCGCAGGGCGGCGGCTTCGCGCGAACGCCTCTCTTTGGGAGAAACTACGTCAAGGCTGAGGAATGGGCCAAGGCCAATTCGGCGGCCTCCAAATGGATCCGACCGAGGGAAGAGTTCCAGATGGAGAATGAAAAGTTTAAATTGCTCCTGACCGTCGACTCCCAAAAAGCCTTCTTGAATGGGGTGCAGATCTGGTTGTCCGCCCCTGTCGCCCTGCATCAGTTGGGCGCTTACATCGCGGAGGTAGACCTGCAAACATTGATTCATCCAATCCTCTTTCCGCAACGACGTGAGCATGCCGCGAAAACAATCGTCCTCGACCCAGGCCATGGAGGGAAAGACCGAGGAAAACTCGCAGGAATCCACGAGGAAAAGACCCACACGCTGGCGCTGGCGAAGACTCTGAAACCCTTGTTGGAAAACATGGGATACACCGTCGCCATGACGCGGGTCGAGGACACGACGCTTGTTCTGGAAGACAGGCCTGAAATCGCCAGGCAAAAAGGGGGCGATCTTTTGGTGAGTCTTCACTTCAATTCGGCTGGGGATGGTGGCTCCGGCGTCCGCGGGATCGAGGTCTACTGCATGACACCGGCGGGGGAAAGTTCTACAAACGGCACACAGGATCCAGCGGAACGGAACTTCTCTCCCGGGAACCGATTCGACTTACAAAACGCAGCCCTGGGCTACCACGTGCACCGCGCGCTCACAAGACGGTTGGGCTTAGAAGACCGGGGTCTTCGGCATGCCCGCTTTGCCGTTCTGAAAATGGCTCATATGCCTTCGATTCTCATCGAGGGAGGTTTCATCTCCAACGCTCAAGAACTCAAATTGATCGCGAACCCGAGCTACCGCAGGAAGCTCGCGGAATCGATTGCCGCTGGAGTTGATCGTTACATAAAGCTGACCAACCCGGCTGAACGTAAAGGTTCCAAACCCAGCGGCGACAAATCCTCAAAGGGAGGCGGACGAAAGGGATCTACGACACAGCCTAAACCATAAAACGGCAGTTGATAGAGGTGAAGATTGACGACGGCTTGGATAAGAAAGCCCTGACGAAGCAGGAGGCAGTTCCTTGAGTGCTCTGGTGAGCACCTTGGGACGACTTTGTCGCTAAGACCTTGCAAAGCTGCTCCACCGGCCCACTGCCCTTTTAAGATTTTCTGCCAGGGGAATCGAAGAAATTCCTCGACTTCAACCGGCACCGGCACCGGCACACCAGCCGAATCTTTTTTGAAAAGGGAAGCCCAAGAAAGTGCCTCGAATTACCTGAAGGGCCAAAGCACGTCATGCCGGGCGCAATTGACACTGTTTCGTATGGCGCGCGTGATGACTTGCTTGGCTGAACGAACGGCGGCAAGAGGGGATTTTCCATGCGCCAGGTAAGCCGTGATAGCTGAAGCGAGAGTGCAGCCAGTTCCATGCGTGGAGACCTCAGGCACGAAAGGCGCCTCAAGCCAGATTTCTACGCGCTCGTCGATGAACAGGTCGATTGCCCGAATCTGGAAGCGATCCTCTTTATTTTTCCTTCTAGAAGCCGCCGCCGCCAAGTGTCCTCCCTTCATGAGAACGGCGCATCCAAATCGCGAGTGAAGTTCCCGACCCGCGAGCTTGAGGTGTTCTTGGTTTGTGATCTCCCGACCGAGCAGCCAAGCGGCTTCATCCACGTTCGGGGTGATCAATGCCGCCAGAGGGATCAGCCGGGCACAAAGACTTTTGAAGGCCGATCTCCTCAACAAACGAGCCCCGCTCGTCGCCACCATCACCGGATCCACGACCACTGGCACGTCCCGATGCTGGCTCAGGAGGTCCGCGACAACTTCGACGATCGATTCCGAAAACAGCATTCCAGTCTTCACTGCGGAAGGCCTGAGCTCTCTGAAAACCGTTTCCAACTGCAGCTGCACGATCGCGGGTCTCACTGCTTGAACCCCGGCAACGCCGGCGGGGCTTTGAGCGGTGACACAGGTGATCGCAGTGGTGCCGTGCACGCCCAGGGCGGCGAACGTCTTCAGATCTGCCTGCACCCCCGCGCCTCCACCACTGTCAGAGCCTCCGATCGAAAGGGCGATGTGCTGCCGCTTCCTTAAATTTCCCGGCATAATCAGTTCCCGGCTAGTACAAACTCGAGCAAATCAGCGATTGCTTGCAGACTCAAACCATCCTCAAGCCCCTCGGGCATCAGCGATTGCCCAAGAGCGCGCAACGAACGAATCTGACCTCGCGGCAAAGTAACTTCCTTTCCATCAGCGCTTCTCATGATCAAACTATTCTCTCCTTCGCTGGCGATCATCCCAGCGAGGGTTTCCTCGTTCTTTAGCTGAACTTCGTAGGCGGCGTACTGGGGTGCCACTACCAGGTTCGGATCTATCAGATTCCGCAAGATTGATTCCTTCCCGTTCGAGCGGACACTCATGAGGTCTGGCCCGGCGTTCCCTCCTTCGCCACCGACGCGATGGCACGCAACGCATCGTTGCAGGAAGATCGCTTTGCCACGTCCGAGGTCGCCGGCAGTTTCCAAGGCAGCCTGGTAGCGATTGAAAATTTCCAACCTGGATCCAGAGTTTTTCTGCGAGACCAAGGCAGCCATGGCGTCCCGAACCCGGGTGTCTCCAGATTTGGACAACCGTTCCCATTGCGCTGCGGTAAAATCTCCTTGGCTCAAGAGGTTCGAGGAAAGGCTCCGCGCCAATTGAACCATGAGCTCAGGTCGCCTCACTGCAACCTCCAAAACAATCTGTCGTTGACGGGGTGTGAGCTGGCCCCACCGCTCCAGCAGCGGTTTCAACGATGAAGAACCTTGGAGGAGGGCCAAAGCGGAAAGCGCTGCGCCTTGAATTTCATCCGAAAAAGACGGGCTGATCAATGACAGCAAAGGTTCTTGAAAATCCTGCGCCTGGCTCCGACCCGCGACCCTGATGGCAGTCACCCGGGTGGATTCCGGCAAACTGAGGTTCTGGATCGCCCCGCGAACACGGTCCAAAACGGGTTTAAAAAGAGCCACCAAACGAGCTCGGTCAGCACCCGCTCCTTCGGCCCCGCTCCACAAGGCGTCAGCCAGCGCCAACACCTGGTTTTCCGCAGGCAACATCATGACCTGTCCGACAGAGGATTCGAGCTCGGAGGGTTGATTTCGCGAACCGACGACTTGAGCAAGCTGCCTCAAAAACTCCTGCCCTCCGGAGGTCGAGGCCAACCGTGTGTCCACCACAACCCGTTCGAACAGTTCCAGAGCTCCGCCTCGAAGAGAAGTCAAAATAGCCAGCCGAACCCAAAGATCCTCAGCGTCGCGAATAGCCAGCGTCGCGAGAAGCGCAGGCTTGTCAGGTAGCGGAACGAATCCGTAGGTGAAGGCTGCCTGATAGCGGACGGCAGGTTCCGGATCCATCGCCAGCCGAGCAAGCCGGGACAACACGGTCTCGCCTCCCCTCATCCTGCCGTCAAAGGAGGTCAAGCCCTCGCTCAACCTTGCAGCGTGGCGGCGCACGTCAGGGTCCGAGTCCCCAAGCCCGGTGAACACATGCTTTTCCACAAGCATCCCGAGAGACGAAATCACGTACAATGCATGAAGTCGACCGAGGGGTCGTGGTGATTTCTCAAGCAGTCGCTCCAAGTCGCGGAGAACGGACCCGTCCTGTCGTTCGAAAAGCAGCCGCGCGGCGGTGTCCCTGTGCCAACCGTTGGGGTGCTCCAGCAATCCTGCCCATTGCTTCACCTTCAATGCTCCTAGCCGCACCGGCTTCGGCTGGGTGAAACCCTCCGGAACAATCCGATAAATTCGACCTCGATGCCAGCCGCTGTTGAGATCGAGATGTTTCTTCAACGACACCGGGATGGACCATGGATGTTCGATGGTCTCGCGATACATGTCCGCGACGTAGAGCGTGCCGTCCGGCGCGTTGGCAAACTGCACGGGGCGAAACCAGTTGTCAGTGGAAGCCACAAACTCCATTCGCTCCTCCCCAGGAGGGCGCTCGGCGATGCGTCCGATCCGGTTATTCCGAAGTCGTTTCCGATGGATGAGGTTGCTGCCACAGTCGCCAATGAACGCGTCTCCCCGCATGGACTGGGGCCAGGCGTCCCCGCGATAAAGAGTGACGCCGGTCGCTCCCGTAAAATATCCCGAAGGCCGTCCGCCACCCTCCACCGGGCCCGGCACCAAACCTGCCACACGCCACCGGGTGCGGAGAACCCGCCACGGCTCGTCCGGACTGATACGATAAACCTCCGCGGCGGGGCCATCCGCAGCAATGCTCTCCCTCGGACCTCGTGGCCCAAATTGAGGGTTCCTCCCTCCATACCGATCTTCATACATGACCTGTTGGATATGGTCGCTATTGCTGCTCACGTACTTGTTGCCCACATCATCGAAACTCAACCCATGTTGCGCCCCGCCGCTTTCCGCTCGCATTTCATAGGTCCGCGGGTCGAACGAAAAATCACGACCGCGAACGTCCAGCACCGGAGCCCCTGTGCGTTTGACTGAATGAATTTTCCCGCCACTACCGCCAGTCGCCACGTGAATGCGATTATCCAACCCCCATGTGAAGGTGTTCATCATGGCTTGAACGTTGAGTTTGTTAGTTTCATAGGGCGCGTAGTCGCTCGCAAACCCCGTGAAAATCAACTCACGGGTGTCGGCAATGCCATCCCCGTCAACATCCTTGCAGAAAAAAATGTCCGGGGTCGCACCCACAAACACCCCGCCCCCGTAACAGATGACTGCCGTCGGCCACGCGAGGCCGTCAACAAGAACCGTGCTCCGATCGAAATGCCCATCGCCGTCGGTGTCCACAAGACGCCGGATCCTGCCCAATCTCTCTGGTCGTCGCTCGGAATAATCCCTCATCTCAACCACATACAAACGGCCCTCCTCATCGAACGACATGGCGATAGGATCCACCACCAAAGGCTCAGAGGCCACAAGATCCATCCTGAATCCAGGCTTCACCTGGAACGTCGCCTCGACCGCCGAAGCCTCGGTGGGGGGCACGCGGGGCAGTTCCTTGGGGTCCACTGGTGGCTCGTCGGCACGGGGATAACCAAAGACCAAGAGCCCCATCGAGGCACTCGCCATCAGCCACCAGCGTGCTCGTCCCACCCTGTCCCACAACTGCGGTGTCTTATGCATCATCGTCCTCTCCATCAAAATATTCCCCGGCGCACAAGGAATGACCCTGACCCATTGACCTCGAACCAGCCCCGAAAGTCGTCGACGAAGCAGGATTCAGGCTCGATCCAGCGGGCGCACTCAGCGCTCGTTTGGCCAGTTCAAAATCCTGAGGCCATGGAGCCTGAAATTCCATCAACTTATCCAGGCTCGGATGCCGGAGCTTCAAGCGGGTTGCGTGCAACATCTGCCGGGGTGCCTGGTAGCCTGTGAGCTCCTGAAGACGCACATTGTGGCGTTTGGCGTAAACGGAATCCCCCACTACAGGGGCGCCAATGTACTCAAAATGCACCCGAATTTGATGCGTTCGGCCGGTGTGAATCCGAGCCTCCACCAGCGTCGCGTTCGGGAACCGTTCAATCACACGAAAGCTCGTGAAGGCATCCCGGCCTTGATCCCTAACGGTCATTCGTTTGCGTTGAGTCGGATGCCTCGCGATGGGGGCCCGGATCTCCCCGGCTTCTGACAGGGTATTCCCGCACAACAAGGCGTGGTAGGATTTTTCAAGTGAGCGCTCGGCGAACTGAGCAGAGAGCGCGAGATGGGTCGCGTCGTTCTTAGCCACGACCAAACAGCCGCTGGTGTCCTTGTCAAGCCGATGCACGATCCCGGGACGCGCCACCCCTCCGATCCCGCTCAATTGGCCTGCACAATGATGCAGCAGAGCGTTCACCAATGTGTGCTCCTCATGTCCCGCGCCAGGATGGACCACAAGTCCCGCTGGCTTGTTGAGGACGAGCAGGTCCGCGTCCTCGAACAAAATCGCCAGTGGCATGGCCTCCGGCTGTGCTTGCGAGGGCTTCGGCTCTGGCCAGTGAACGGCGATCCGATCCCCCGCCGCGGGGTGATGGGTGGGCTTCACCGATTTTTGATTCACCGTGATGTGGCCCCCCTCGATCAACCGCTGGAGGGTCCCTCTGGAAACGGCGGGAAACTGCGAACGCAAATAAGTGTCGAGCCTCGTTTGAGGCATGGAAGATGGCACAAGGACGGTTGCGGATCGTGAGGCGTCGTGCTTCATGCGTCTACGTCGCGACCGATTTTGGCGCCCGTTTCCACAAGTGTCCTAGCAGGAACACTCCGAGGACGAAAATAGCCATGCTGACGAGGTGGGCTGGCGTCAACGAACCGCCGGCATAACGGTTCGGGTAGTCGCCGCGGAACATCTCGACGACGCTTCTCAACACCGCGTAGGAGCACAGGTAGACAGCAAACACCTGCCCATCGAACCTTCGAACCTTGAACATCCTCGCCAAGGCGAAGCTGAGCAACAGGTTCAATCCCGATTCATACAGTTGGGTGGGATGGACCCCGGCTCCTCGGGTTTCGTGATGCGCGGGAAAATGAACAGCCCATGGAAGCGTGCACGCATGGCCGTAACAACAGCCGTGCATCAAACATCCTATCCTCCCCATCGCATGTCCCAGGGCGATGCTCGGCGCCATCACATCCGCCACCTTCCACGCGGGCAATCTACCCCGCCTGACAAAGGCGTAACACGAGGCAAACGCTCCTATCAATCCTCCATAAAAAACCAACCCGCCGCGTTGTATCATGAGCGCTTCTACCAACGGTCGATCTGCAAAATCCTCCTTCCAATACGACACAACATACCAGATCCGCGCCCCAACCAGGGCGCCGACGACCAGCCATGTGCCCATGTTCCATATGTCGTCCGGCGATAACCCTGCACGACGCGCGCGGCGGGCGGCGGTCAGTAAACCTGCATAAAACCCCAGCGCCGCCAGCACTCCGTACCAATGCAGCGCGATCGGCCCAAATTGAATGGCAATGGGTTGCAAAACAACGAACCGGTGAACGCTTCCTCACGGAAGCGAATGTGCCCCCGCGGTTTGCATCCCGGTCGCCTGATCCTAATTCTGACCCCCCTCTAAAGCCAAGCCGCAAAGCAAGGAAACATTCCCTATCCGGCTTTTTCCGGTTCGGGGACCCTCAGGGAAGACAAGAAACCCAAGGTTCCCGGGATCATTTTCAGGCTTCTTAACGAAGTCCCTGGTGAACCACGCAGCCGTCCTGCATCTTCAGGACATGGGTGAACCATCCGGGAACATCCTCTTCATGGTGAGTCACCAGGATCAGAGTCGTCCCGCGCCCAGCTAACATGCCCAACGTGCCTATCCACTGCTGACGGGCCGAGGAGTCCAAACCGTCGAAAGGTTCATCCAGCGCCAGCAACTTCGGGCTATGCACGACTGCCCGCGCCAGCAAAATTCGACGTCGCTGCCCGTAGGATAGCTGATCAAAAATCCGGTCCGCAAGAGCCTCAAGATGGAACAGGGCCAACACCCCCTCAACCATCCTCTGCTGAGTGCTGGTGAGGGCATGCATTAACCCAACGCTCGCGAAGAATCCCGAACCTACCACGTCTCTTGCCGTTTTGTCCCACTCGTAGGTCGACTGGAAATCAGCGGCCAAGTATCCAACGCGCGCACGCACATCCCAGAGCGTCGAGAGCATTTCGTCCTGAAAACGGCCTACCTCACCTCCCCAAGCAGGATGCAAATCCCCAACGAGCGTTTTGATGAGCGTGCTCTTTCCCGAGCCATTCGCGCCCAAAACCGCCCAATGTTCCCCACGCCGCACGGTCCAATGAACATCTTTCACAACCCGTTTTCGGTCCAGATAAACATTCACACCCCGCAATGAAATAAGAGGGTCGCAGGAGATCGCGGAGCGCAAGGCGGTCTCCCGGTGAATTCGCGGTCTGGGTGGACTCTTTTTGGCCCACAATTCAGCACCCTGACTCCCACGGGAAGAGCAAGCTCGGTCGAAAGAACTCGCCCCCTGTACTAGATGGAGGGCGTCACCCTCTGCGCCCCCGTCCGTGATCCTGCCGTCCTCCATGCGAAGCAAACGCCCGTAACCTGGGATCCGTTCGTCCGGCCGATGCGTGGTCAACACCACAGCGGTCCCAGCCTTGACCACGCCTTCCAGCACTTGAAACAGGTTCAGTCTCGATGTCCGATCGAGACCCTGGGTCACTTCGTCGAGCAACAACACTCGCGGCTTCGCCACCAAAGCCCGGGCTATCAAAACCCTTCTCAGTTCACCCTGCGACAAAGTTTGCACGTTCCGATTCCAAAGGTGCCCAATGCCAAGGGTATCAGAAATGCCCGAGGCCGCCCGGCGGCATGCTCTCGTCAATCGATGGCCCACATAGTCCGTTTGGTAAAATCCTGATTCTATGACAGCCCCAGAGGTCAGTTCCCATTCCTGCCTCCAATAACGATCCTGCTGCTCCGGCGCGACCCATGCGATTTGCTCCTTGAGTTCGGCGGGAGACTCCCTTGGTTCTGCGTCAAAATGGTAACGCCGACGCCCTCCATCGATGGCATCAGGCCAAATGTCCCCTTTCAACAATTTCAGGAAAGTGCTCTTGCCCGCGCCGTTGGGTCCCCAAACCGACCATAGGCTGCCTTGATGAAGGGTCCATGTAATCTCTGATAAAACGGCACGCCCCCCAAGTGTGACGCGGACGTTCTCAAGGGAGATAAGTGGAGTCGAGCTCATTGACCCAAGGCAGCATGCCCGAGCCTCCCGAGCAAAACCAAGGAAAACCGCGCGGGCAACCATGGACTCCGGCCGTTCCCTGGGAATCCCGGGTAGCTAGCCATGAACGGTCGATTGGGTTGCCGCATCGGTTCTTAGTTTTCAAAATCCGAGGGACGGGGTTAGAGTGGCCGAAGCATGAAGGTTTCGCAGGAAAAGTTCGAGACATCCGATGAGGAGACACTGCGCGCTCTTATTCGAGATCGAAAAGCGCGGTTCAACTGGTTTCGACGAGTGATTGTGCACCCCGATCGAACTCGCATCATCGACATCAACAGAAACGAGTTGGTGTTCCAAGGGATCACCTACGGGAATCCTCTCTTGGAATTGGTCATGAAAGAGGCAGGGGCTTCCTACGATCTTTCTACGCTGCACAGCCAACCCAGCGCCCAAAGTGGGGCGCGAGAACACGCCTGCGGCGCGTGCTATCCTTGGGCCCACGATCGGATCAGCTGATCGGGACAGAGAATTGTAAGGTATCAGGGGACACGGGGCCTATCAGACACGGGCCGGGTGCTCAAGTCCCCGGGAGCAAACAAAAAAGTCGGCGGACCCACGGGAGTCGGCTCTGGGAGGATCCTGGACTGCCCCGGGGCTCCCGTAGCGACCGCTAGCGCGCCGGGGTAGGTGGGGGACACGGGTGAGCCAAACCCTTGGGCAGAAATACCGACGGGTTGGAGCAGAGGAACCGAAACCATGGAGCTATCCCCCACCCGAAGGTCGGCCGTCTCGGTCTGGAGGATTCCTGAAAAACCAAAGCCACAAACAAACAGCCCCGCAACAGCCAGTGCATAAGCCCCTGCCAAGACAGGTTTGGAGTCAAACAACAACAAACCTCGCTCCCACCACGGCACCCTCTTTTCTTCAAGGTCATCGGCTATCCGATCCATAACCCGGGCGTGAAACTGATCAAAAAAACCCGGAGGAGGCAGTTCATGGCGCTTTATGGCCATGAACCTCTTTAAGGCATCATAATCTTGAGGTGACTGCTCCATACTCATGCACGGGGTTTATGGGGTGATCTCTTCTTACTTGATGAAGTCGGACAAGAACGCTTGAAGCTGCTGTCTGGCATAAAATAATCGTGACCGGACCGTGCCGGTGTTGCAACCCAGAACTCTGCCGATTTCTTCGTGAGGCAGGCCCTGAATGTCGTGCATCGTAACCACAAGTCTATGAACCTCTGACAGCCTGGACAGAGCCTCGTTCAATCTCTCCTGCAGTTCCCTCAAATTAAGGTCGCGCCGAGGGGTCTTGTCAGAAACGAGTCCGACGAGTTCCGGATCGTTCTCCGCGTTTAGATCAAGATCATTCAAACTCATATGCAGCTTGTTCTTACGCTGCTTGAGAAAGTTGATGGTTTTGTTGATCGCGATCCGGTAAATCCAGGTGAAGAAGCTCGAATCCCCTTTGAAAGATTTGAGCGCCTGATGGGCTTTGATGAACGTTTCCTGGGCGATGTCGGCGGCGTCCTCATGGTTGGAAGTCATGTGGTAAACCGTGGCGTAAATACGCTGCTGATAACGAGTCACCAACTCGTCGTATGCCGACAGATTCCCTCCTTGAGCGAGCTTCACCAATCGACGCTCTTCCTCGGGATCAATCGAGACCGGGGTCTCAGTCTTTTTCTCGGCTGCGGCTTCCATCAAAACACACACTGGGTGGGAGTTTCGGGCCGCCGATCAGGAGTTATCCTCGTTGCCCAAGCTCTGAAATTGAAGATCCACAAAGTCCAGGAGATGTGCTAGAGATTCGGCGTGCGGCGAAGGTTCCAGCACCAGCAGTTGGGTCCGGCTTTCATCCATGAACCTGCGGGCGCACAAAAGAGACTCCTCAAAACAATCCAGGTCGAACAAAATCTGCTGCAGTTGAAAGAGGCAGGCCGGATCCCAGTTCTCCAGCAGATGCGCCAGGGTCGCTCGATCTGCCACGCTTGATCTCTCGAGGGCCACCAACACGGGCAGTGTGAGCTTGCCCTTGGCAAGATCCGTTCCAAGCGACTTTCCAGCAGCCTTTTCAGTTCCAAAAAGATCGAGGCAATCGTCGTAGATCTGGTAGGCAGTGCCCAAGGATGTGCCATACTGGCGCAACGCAGCCTTGACCGATGCCGAAGCACCGCTGAATTCCCCGCCCATCTCACAAGCCAGCGCGAACAACTCCGCTGTCTTCATCTCAATAACCCTGAAATACTCTTCTCGGTTCAGAGTGAGGTCCTGGCGGTGCTGGGTCTGAAGGATCTCCCCACTGCAAACACGCTTCGCGGCTCGCGCCAGGGCCCGACATATGGCTGGGTTCGGGAACTGCGAGGCCATTTCTAGAGCATGCGAAAAAAGACAGTCACCAATCAGCACCGAAATGCCCTCCCCCCAGTGCGCCGCGAGGGTGGGACGGCTGCGTCGGATTCGGGCTCCATCCATCACATCGTCATGAACCAGGGTGGCAAGGTGGATCATCTCGATGATCACAGCGACGGAAACATGGTTGGACCCAATCTCCCCTACGGCACCACCAGATAGTCCCACCAGGATGGGGCGGAGCTGTTTCCCTTGCGTGGCCAGAGCATACTGGGCGTAGAGTATCAACTCCTCCTCAAACGAGGAAGCTTGCTCCTCGATTTTCTCGACGACCTGAGGAAGGAACGAGTCGACGGGCTGAAGCACCTGACTCCACAAAGAGACCGACTCCGATCGAACCGTCTCCAGGGAGTGCGCCCCCGCCACGCTGGAATGTGTGGCCAACATGCGGCCACACTCTACTTTTCGGCCCCGACCAAGTCAACTGAACAGGCCATTAAGGGAATCTTGGCACTTCTGTGACAAAAACCGCCCCCTACCCGACACCCCAGTGCTTTGGACTAAGCCAATGTTCGATCGGGTGCCACCCGCCACGGAACTACTCATCTCCCCCCACCACAGGACCAAGAGGGGTCGGAGGCCTCATCTTCCTCGGTCTCAAGTAAAAACAATTTTGATCAGTATTGCTCCAGGATGTAGACTTTCCACTCAAAGATGTCATAAATGGTTCTCGGAACCGTCGCTGCCCCGAAGGCAGACCTGCTCGCACCAAGCCTCGGCGAAGTGGTTCTGGACGAATCGATGCTGGAAGGCCTTCACCAGGAAGGGATTTGGATGCCGTATGAGTGACTTTGGAACACGCATGAGTCCCTCCTTAGCAACGGAGGCAACGCTGGACGTGCCCAGTTCCGAGACCAAAGTGGAACATCAACTGCAAATTCTGCTGGGTCACGCCGCACTCATCGCAGACGAGCGAAGGCTGCCCCGGTTGATTGAGCTGATTCGCGACATGGGCAAGGCCGTGGCCCGCGCGGATCGTTGTTCAGTTTGGGTCCTTGATTGGGAATACGACGAACTGTACACGGTTGCCTCGGAGGGCATCGACCAGGTCCGGATCCCCTCCAACGCAGGGCTCCAGGGCTTGGCGTTGACTGAGGGCCAGCCCATCTTGATCAAAGATGCCCATGCGGATCCCCGGTTCGATTCGGAGTCGGATGGGAGGACAGGCTACCGTACCCGTTCGATGATGGTGCTGCCCTTTTGGGATAACAACGGCGAACCCCTCGGGTGCTTTCAAGTCGTTAACAAAATCACTCCGGATGCGGTCTTCTCGGAGTCCGATTTGCGCCTTATGGGGCTTGTCGCGTCCTACGCCGGCAAAGCCCTCGAATCGGCCATGCTCAACCAAGAGGTCGAGCAGACCCAGCGCGAACTGCTGTTGAAATTGGGCGAGGTTTGCGAAAGTCGTTCCAAGGACACCGGCCAACACGTGAGGCGTGTCGCAGACTACTCCTACGTGCTGGCCCTCAAAATCGGCCTTCCCGAGCAGGATGCGGAGTTATTAAAAATGGTGTCTCCCATGCACGACGTCGGAAAAGTTTCCATCCCCGATTCGATCCTGAACAAACCGGGCAAGTTGTCGGAGGAAGATTTCGCCCTGATGAAACTGCACACCATCGTGGGGTATGATATTTTCAAAGGGTCCAAGGGTCGCGTGATGTCCTCCGCAGCGATCGTCGCCTGGCAACACCATGAAAAATGGAACGGCACCGGCTATCCGCGGGGCATTTCAGGGGAACAAATCCACATTTTCGCGCGCATCACTGCGGTGGCGGACGTGTTCGATGCCCTCGCCAGCGAGCGAGTTTACAAGCGAGCCTGGCCCATCGATAAAGTGATGAAATTGTTTGAGGAGGAGCGAGGCAAGCATTTTGACCCGCAACTGGTGGATGCTCTCGTGGCATGCCTTCCTGACATCCTGGAAATTCGTGAGCAACTCAACGACCCCCCCGGATTCTTTTGATTTTGACCAACCCACAAAAAAGCACATTGAAAGGCCTAGCCCAACGCTTGGATGCCTCATTGAAGCTAGGCAAACAAGGCCTCAGTGAGCCGTTCCTTCGTTCGGTGAACGAGGCGCTCGAACAGGACGAGTTGGTAAAAGTCCGCTTTGAGTGTTTCAAAGACCAAAAGAAAAGTCTCATGCCCGAGATGGCCGAACGTACCAAGAGCCTTTTGGTCATGCGGGTCGGTCACGTGGCTGTGTTGTTCCGAAGGAACCCGGATCCCGCGCGACAGAAGATCGCTCTTTGACGGACAAATGAGTGACGCCAGCAGTACTCTCAGCCTCCTGCCTGCTCCGACTGATCTTCCACTCCTTCTCGATTCCTGTCACAATGAAGATCCTATCCTGACTTCTCAGGCGTTGCCTTCTAGGTGATCGAGCGCTAGGGTTGAGCTCATCACTATGCCATCAACTCTCCAAAGCCGTCGTCAGTTTCTCACCCGAACCGCCCTCGCGACCTCTGCGTCATCGCTCGGATTTCCATCTCTTCTGTCCGCCCGGAATCCTAACGAACGACTCGATATCGCCATCATTGGGTGCGGTGGCAGGGGTGCTGGGAATCTCGCGGAGGTGAGCGGAGAGAACATCGTCGCGTTGTGCGACGTCAACGAGCGCAACCTGAATGCCGCGGCTCAAAAACACACGAAAGCCAGCAAGTTTGTCGATTTTCGCAAGATGTTCGATCGTCCCAAGGAATTCGACGCGGTGGTCGTCAGCTGTGCTGAGCACACCCATGCTTTCGCGGTGCTTCCAGCCCTGAGGTTGAGGAAGCATGTCTACTGCGAGAAACCCTTGACCCACTCGGTCTGGGAGGCTCGAGTGATCACAGAAGCGGCTCGGAAGGCAAGGGTCGCCACTCAGATGGGAACACAAATCCATGCGACGTCAAATTACAGGCGAGTGGTGGAACTGGTTCAGGGAGGAGCCATCGGGCCCGTGCACGAAGCGCATGTGTGGGTGGGCCGGGCCTGGGGCTTGCAAAGCGAGGAGGCTGCCACTCTCCACAAGGACATCGTGTTCGCGGATCGCAGACCGGAAGGATCCATGCCGGTGCCCTCGGGATTGCATTGGGATTTATGGCTCGGGCCTGCTCCGGAACGACCCTTCCATGAGGTCTATTTTCCGGGGCCCAAGTGGTACCGCTGGTGGGACTTCGGTGGAGGCACCATGAGCGATCTGGGAAGCCACTGGAACGACCTCCCCTTCTGGGCTCTAAAGTTGCGCCATCCCCTCACCATCGAGGCTGACGGACCTCCGCCACACTCTGAAATCGCGCCGGCATCCATGACGGCCACCTACCAATACGGGGCGCGGGGCGCTTTGCCACCGGTCAAATTAACCTGGTACCAAGGGACTGAAAAGCCTTCGATCTGGCGCGAGGGCGGAATACCCAAATGGGACAGCGGCGTTTTGTTTGTGGGGAGCAAGGGCATGATCCTGGCGGATTACGGCAAGCTGATGCTGCTCCCGGAGACGTCATTCAGAGATTTTACGCCCCCGGCCCCTTCGATCCCCGAAAGCCTGGGGCACCACAAGGAGTGGATCCATGCCTGCAAAACCGGTTCTCCAACGACCTGTAGCTTCGACTACAGCGGCCCGCTCACCGAAGCCAACCATCTTGGAAACGTCGCCTACAGGGTCGGGAAGAAACTGGTCTGGGACTCCAAGAGGTTAGTCGCAAAGAATGCCCCCGAAGCCGCCGGTTTGATCCGCCGCGCCTACCGTCCTGGATGGAGTCTCAGCTGAGGCTGGGGTGTTTTATGATTGAGGAAACAGCGGTGGAATGTCCCTATTGCGGGAGCTCGAACGGAGTCGAAGTGGACGTTCGCACCGAATCGCAGGACTTTGTTACGGATTGCGAGGTCTGCTGTCGGCCCATGCAAGTTCGGATAGAGATCAAAGATGGTGAAATTCTGAGCTTGGATGTCTCGGCAAACTA
>CANLCA010000010.1 GCA_947487925.1 Verrucomicrobiales bacterium
CCCGTTCTGGTCGCACACAATCAAGCGGCCTTTAGGGTCAAGGCACATGGTGACCCAGGAGCCCTGCGTTTGCTTCGGCACGGTGTAGAGCAGTTCGATCTTGAAGTCCTTCGCGATTTTGATGTTGGAGCCACCCACCACGTCGTGTGTCTGCCCTGCCTCGAGTGTTGTTTTGGAGACGGCATCGGCCCCGGAGGCACAGGGGTTAACAAGCAACAAACCCGCAAGCAGAATCGTTATGGATTTCATCAGAGGATTGGAAAGTAGCTCCACAGGGATTGTGGAACGGTTTGAGCGGAGGGCGATGACTTTGTTAGAGTGGAAAGTTGAGGATATAGGTAGGCTCTCAGGGTTGGCACGGAGGTCGATAATCCTAGGAAATTAGCCGAGTGTCAAACGTCTGGTTGAGGCTTCTGGAGAACCCTATACGGCTTCGGCGCACTGGGAAAACAAGACTTGCATGGACTAACTTGCTTGGTAAGTTGCGCGGCGTTTGCTTAAACGTTCTGCATGGAAGAGATGAAAATGACCAAGAAAAAGATGCTCAAGCCCGTTGTCAAGGTTGTCCCAACCCCGACCAAGCCTGCTGCGACCAAGGCGGTCGGCTCCGCGCCTCCAGCCGGCACCTCCACCCCGACCAAAGCCCCACAGGTGAAGTCCACTGAAGCTGCGCTTCTCAAAGCAGTACGAGTTTCTGCTCCCGCCGCGCCTCTGCCCGCAGCCTCCAAGACAGTCGTCAAGGTTGTCAAGACTGCCATCACACCCAAGATGGAACCTGTCAAAGCAGAGCTCGCTCCGGTGGCAAAAGTGGTTCGAGCTACGGATCTCGTGAACCCTCCCAAGTCTGTGCCGACGGCCAGGATCGTCGCGCCCAATCCTGCGCCGATCGCCGTGGCGGAGCCCATTATTCCAAAAGTCTGCTCGGAGCAGTCCTTCGAACTGGAAGCTCCTTCAGCATCAAACGTCTTGCTGACCGGCGACTTCACCGATTGGGAACGGCAGCCGATCGCGCTGAAGAAGGAAGGTAATGGGTGTTGGAGAGTCCGTGTGAGTCTCGATCCTGGTATTTATTATTACCGATTCATGGTCGATGGCGTCTGGGCGGACGACCCGAACGCTCGCTCCCGGGTCAACAACCCTTTCGGCAGCGCCAATTGCGTGCGCGAAGTCCAGGTCAGTTGAGCCACTAGCAAGTCTGACGGGACGTTTTTTGGGTTCTGGTTTCAACCACGAAACCAGGATTGCCAAAGTTTTCCGCATGGCAATGATGCGGAGCATTTGGCATGAGACCACGTTCACGCACTCCATCTGGTCATTGGGGGGGCACGCGGTTGCGACGGCTTTACTGGTGGCCGATCCTGCTGGGCGTGGTAGCTGCTTTTCTACCCAGTGACAGCCGCGCGCTGTATTGAGACTGGGAAGAGAGGGTGCGTGGGGACCGGCGCGGGAAATCCACGCAGGGTCGGGATGGCTTTCGCAGGATAGCGCGACGCAGGTTTTCAAACCTCCCACTCCCGGTTCACGAATCAAGGTTCAGTGGGTAGGCGGCAAGGTGACTGAAATGACGATCCCGGAAGGTCAGTCCGAGATCAGGGTGGTTTGGTGAATCCTGCGGGACCGATGTTGGGGGTTGAAAAGCCGCTTCTGATGTCGTTTGATGGAGGGATGAATTCCGAGAAACCGAGGCGTTTGATCCGACATTTCCGAGCTGCGCTTGTGAAAGGCGCCATGGTAGTCGCCACCGTCGCGGGAATGGAAGCTGACGAGGGGATGTGGTTGTTCAACGCGCCGCCACGGGCCTTGATCCGGGAGCGATATGGCATGGATGTGACGGAACCCTGGCTAGAGCATTTGCAGAAGGCCTCCGTTCGATTCAACAGCGGCGGCTCAGGCTCGTTCGTCTCCGAGGACGGCCTGGTGATGTCCAATCATCACGTGGGCGCCGACGCCTTGCAAAAGTTTGGGGACGCGGATCATGATTATCTCAAGGAGGGTTTTTACGCGAAGACCCAGGCGGAGGAGAAGCAGTGCCACGACTTGGAGCTGAACGTTTTGATGACCATCGAGGACGTGACGGAGCGGGTCAACGCGGCGGTGAAGCCGGATTTGAAACCCGAGGCGGCGTTCGCGGCACGCCGTGGGGTGATGGCTCAAATCGAGAAGGAATCGATGGACAAGACCGGGCTCCGCAGCGATGTCGTGACACTGTTTCAGGGGGGCAAGTACCACTTGTACCGCTTCAAGAAATACACGGATGTCCGGCTGGTTTTCGCCCCGGAGCAGCAGATAGCGTTTTTTGGAGGCGACCCGGATAATTTCGAGTATCCACGATACGACTTGGACGTTTGTTTTTTTCGAGCTTACGAGGACGGGAAGCCAGCGAAGATAGCTCATCATCTGCGGTGGAACACGGGGGAGTTGACGGAGGGAGAACTGATTTTCGTTTCAGGGCACCCTGGGCGGACCAGCCGGTTGTTGACGATGGCAGAGCTTGAATATGCGAGGGACGTGCAGTATCCGCGGGCGCTCCAACGACTGAACCGGCTGGAGGTTCTTTTGACGGCATACAGCGCCCGGAGCAAGGAGAACGCCCGCCGTGCGAAGGACACGCTGTTTGGCGTGCAGAACTCCCGTAAGTCTCGGGATGGTGGTTTGGGGGGGCTGATGGATCCGGCTTTGTTCTCACGGAAAGCAGCGGACGAGCGAAGGCTGATTGCCGCGGTGGCGCAGCGGCTGGAGTTGGAGGGTTCGGCCAAGGCATGGGAAACGATCAGTCACGCCCAGCAGATCGTGAAGCAGCACGCGTTGCGCTACAATTTGTTGGAAGCGGGGCTCGGATTTCACAGCACCCTGTTCACGATCGCGCGCACAGTGCTGCGCGCCGGGGAGGAACGTCCCAAAGCGAATGGTGAACGGCTGCGGGAATTCCGCGAATCAAACCTGGCTTCGTTGGAGTTCGAGCTTTTTTCAACCGAGCCTTTGTATGAGGATCTGGAGCAGCTGAAACTCGCGGATTCACTGACCTTTCTCGCCGAGCAGCTTGGGATTGACGATCCGTTGGTGCGACAGGTGCTAGGGAACAAATCGCCTCGAGCGCGGGCGGCGGACCTTGTGGGCGGCACACAACTCAAGGACGTGGCGATGCGCAAGCGCCTTTATGAGGGTGGGAAGGCCGTGGTGGCCGCCTCGAAGGATCCGATGCTGGAGATCGCCAGGCTTATCGATGGTGACTCGCGGCGTGTGCGGGACATCATCGAGCAGCAGGACGAAGTGAAAAAACAGGCGCACGGTCTGATAGCCAAGGCCAGGTTTGCGGTGGAGGGGGCCGGAGGATATCCGGACGCGACGTTCACATTGCGGCTGTCCTTTGGGGCTGTGAAGGGCTACACGGAAAACGGAAGACAAGTCCCGCATCAGACGACCCTTGCGGGGCTGTATGACAGGGCGTCCAGCCAAGAGTTTGCGCCTCCGTTCGATCTGCCAAAACGATGGCTCACTCGCAAGGATCGATTGAACCTGGAGGTTCCGTTCAATTTCATCAGCACCGCGGACATCATCGGGGGAAACTCGGGCAGCCCTGTTGTCAACCGGAAGGGGGAGCTTGTAGGCATCATTTTTGACGGCAACCTCCAGTCGCTCGTTTTAGATTTTGTGTACACGGAGGACAAGGCACGGGCGCTGTCGGTGCATTCAGGAGCGATCGTGGAATCGTTGCGAAAGGTCTACGACGCCGGGGAATTGGTGAAGGAGCTGTTGCGCGGAGGGCCTTCGTTGTGAGTTCAGGAGGGAGCGTGAAACCGGTTCGGGTGGGCATCGTGGGGATGGGCAACATAGGCAGGCACCACGCGGCTTACCTCATGGCGGGTAAGGTGGCGCGATGCGAGCTGACCGCGGTGTGCAGCACGTCCCCACAGAAGCTCGAAAGCTACAAGCCGCTCAGGGTTTATGGCGATCCTGAGGCCCTGATGGACTCGGGAGAAGTGGACGCCGTGATCCTGGCGACGCCTCACTACCAGCACACCACCTTGGGCATGCGGGCTTTTGAAAGAGGCTTGCACGTCATGGTGGAGAAACCTATTTCCGCGCACAAGGCCGACGCTGAGCGGCTGATCAAGGCCCATGAGGCAAATCCGAAGCTGGTGTTTGGAGGCATGTTTCAACTCCGCACGGAACCGCGGTATTTGAAAATCCAAAAACTGATCCGGGACGGAGAGCTAGGGGAGATTGTCAGGATGAGTTGGATTATCACGGACTGGTTCCGGACCGAGGCATATTACACGAGCGGCGGCTGGCGGGCCACATGGAAAGGCGAGGGCGGTGGCGTGTTGTTGAACCAATGCCTGCACAACCTCGACACCCTGGCTTGGCTGTTGGGGATGCCCTCGAGGGTTCGCGGGTTTTGCCAACTAGGGCGTTACCATAACATTGAGGTTGAGGACAATGTGACGGCCTATTTCGATTATCCGAACGGGGCCACTGGAATTTTTGTCACCTCGACGGGAGAGGCCCCGGGCACGAACCGTTTGGAGATCGCGGGAACCCGAGGCCGGGTGGTGCTCGAGTCCAACCAACTCCACTTCACGAGGAACGACTCGTGCATGCTCCAATTCAGCAGGGGAGCGAAGGTGGGGTTTTCTAAACCGGATGTCTGGAACGTGGAGATCCCCTTCGAAAACGCGGCGGCGCCTCACGCGACGTTGATGCAAAACTTTATCGATGCCATCCTGGATGGCGCGCCTTTGGTGGCTCCTGGAGCCGATGGATTGTATTCGGTGGAACTTGCAAATTCGATCCTTTACTCATCCCTGCTTGAAGCGTCGCTGGATCTGCCGATGGACGGCGGCGCGTTTGAAACCCGGCTTCACCAGTTGATTCGGGAGTCCCGGTTCGAGAAAAAGGTGGTGGAAATCGTCAATGACGATTTCACCAAGTCGTTTCATCGATAGAATCGCATCCTAAAAAAGGTGTTTCCCTTCCTCCTGGCTTGGGTCATTTTTGGGAGATGATTTTCACAGGCGTTGGCGATGAAGCTGGAAACACGATAGATACCCAGATCAAGGCAACAAAGGAATTGGGTTGGCGGCACATTGAGGCGCGCAACGTCGAGGTTCCAGGCCTGACGAAAGCGAACCTGCACGAAATCCCCGACGCGGCTTTCGAGGTCGTGGTGGACAAACTCGCCTCTTCGGGGGTGAGCGTCTACTGCTTCGGATCGACCATCGCCAATTGGGGTAAGAAAATCGATCAACCTTTCGATATGGCGGACGTTGAGCGGGCGGTGTCGCGGATGGTGCGACTAGGAACCCGTTTTGTGCGCATCATGAGTTACGCGGTGAGGGACGCCGAGGATCAGATGGCAGCTGAGAGGTTCCGTCGGCTGCGCGAGATCACAAAGCGGTTTCTGGACTCGGGACTGCAACCCTTGCACGAGAACTGCATGAATTACGGAGGCATGGGATGGCCCTTTACCCTGGAGCTTCTTGAAAACGTGCCCGGGTTGAAACTGGTTTTCGATACCGCCAATCCGGTTTTTAACGCCGACCGTTCCAAACCAAAACCTTGGCCCCAGCAGGATCCGTGGGAGTTTTGGACCCATGTCAAGGAACATGTCGCCCACATCCACGTGAAGGATGCGATATGGAACCCTGCCAAGAAGGATGCGGATTACACGTATCCGGGCGAGGGGCAAGGGGCTGTGCGCCGGATCCTCAAGGATGCGATCGCGAGCGGGTACGACGCAGCCATTTCGATCGAGCCCCATGTCGCGGTGGTTTTTCACGATGCGACGGTGAAGACTTCTGATGAGGCGATGTATTCCAGTTACGTCGAGTACGGGCGGCGCCTGATGAGGATGGTGGATGAAATTCGTTTGGAGTTGGGGAGTTTGGAAACCAGCGCAAGCTGACAAGCGAAGATGAGAGGCCGATGTTTGTGGGCGACGCCAGCGGGGTGGAAGTGACGCTGATTCGAAACGATTGCCCACGCGAGCTGGTTTAAACGGGGATCCCGAACATTGCCCGATTCCCTGAATGCGATGGACCCGGTGACAGATTCATGCCAGGGACTTCTAGAGGCACTTAAGGGATTCGAGTAACGTATCCCTCGGGAAACCTGGCCTTGCAAACCTTGGTTTGTCGGGGCTTTGTCCTCATTTGGAGCGGCACCCTGGTTGATCCGTGGCGCAGTTTCGGTTTGCGCAAAGCCGGGGTGTGAGTTACGGTCCGCGCAAGTTATGCTGGCAGCCAAAGCAAAGACGAAGACAGTTTAGCGTTCGCGGGAAGAACTCCAGGGGACGCCAACGCCTCGACTTTAAGGTTCGAGGCGTTTTTATTTAGGGAGCCGATGTTCTTGGGTCCCGCAAGAGATGCGGAGGATGGAAGAAGCCTGCGACAACAGACGGAAGATATGGAAGCTGAGAAAACACCGATCGAGCGCAAGACATTGGACGCGCGCCAACAAATGAACGAGCTGCAGCGCACGCGGCACTCGGGCGCACACATCCTGGCGACGGCCGTCTTACGGATCTGGCCGGAGGCGCTGCTTGATATCGGCCCCCCGACGGATGAGGGGTTTTATTACGACTTTGATCTGCCGACCCACCGGTTTGCCCCGGAGGACTTCGCGCGCATCGAGGAGGAGATGCGCAAGGTGATGAAGGAGAACCAGGTCTTTGAGAAATCGATCAAGACCCGAGACGAAGCGCGCGAGTTTTTTGGTTCCAGGGGCCAAAAATTCAAACTGGAAAGGTTAGCCGACATCCCTGAAGGCGAGGCGATTTCATTCTATCAGAATGGCGAATTTGTGGATCTCTGTGCTGGCCCCCATGTGATGCGGACAGGCAACGTGAAAGCCTTCAAACTGTTGCGGGTTGCGGCGGCCTATTACCGGGGGAACGAAAAAAACCCGCAATTGCAGCGGATTTATGGGACTGCGTTCCTGAACAAAACCGATCTCGAGGCGTGGCTCGCCGCGCAAGAGGAGGCGAAAAAGCGGGACCATCGGAAGATCGGGGCTGAGATGGGATTGTTCGCCTTTGATTCGGAGGACGTGGGCCCGGGATTGCCGTTGTGGCTGCCCCACGGGACGGTGCTCATCGAAGAGCTCGAGAAACTGGCGAAGGAAAGCGAGTTTGCGGCCGGCTATGTGCGAGTGCGGACGCCCCATTTGGCAAAGGAAAAACTGTACAAGACCTCTGGGCATCTGCCTTATTATGCCGAGAGCATGTTCCCGCCGATGGAGCTTAGGGAGAAAACTGGCGGGGAAGGGCGCGAAGACACCGTGGAGCGGTATTATCTGAAGGCCATGAACTGTCCGCATCACCATAAGATCTTCGCCGCGGAACCCAGGAGCTATCGGGACCTGCCCCTCCGGCTTGCGGAGTATGGAACGTGTTATCGATACGAGCAGTCAGGCGAGCTGATGGGGCTGATGCGGGTGCGTTCGATGCAGATGAACGACGCCCACATCTATTGCACGCCCGAGCAGTTCGCGGACGAGTTTCGTGCGGTCAACGAGATGTATCTGAAGTATTTCAAGATTTTCGGCCTCGGCCGTTATCTGATGCGGTTTAGCACCCATGACCCGTCGCGGTTAGGGCAGAAGTTCGTGGACGAACCCGAACTCTGGAAGCAAACGGAGGACATGGTGCGCAACGTGTTGATCGAATCCGGGATCAACCATGTGGAAGTGCCCAATGAGGCGGCTTTTTACGGCCCCAAGATCGATGTGCAGGTGTGGAGTGTGGCCGGGCGCGAGTTTACGATTGCGACCAACCAGGTCGACTTCGCGGTTCCCAAGCGCTTCGGCCTCGTTTACAAGGATCGTGACAACGTCGAAAAAACACCTTTGTGCATCCACCGCGCCCCTCTGGGGACGCATGAACGGTTTATCGGGTTTTTGATCGAGCATTACGCGGGTAATTTTCCTTTGTGGCTGGCCCCGGAACAGGTGCGCGTGCTGACGATCGGTGATGCCGAACCTCTCGTGAGCTATGGCCGATCGTTGGTTCGGGAATTGAGATCGAACATGGTCAGGGCTGAATCCGATTTCACCAGCAACAAGATCAACGGTAAGATTCAGGATGCTGAACGCTCCAAAGTACATACGATGCTCGTGATAGGGCAACGTGACCTCGAATCTGGCCAAGTGAGCGTCCGATTGCACGGCAAAGGCAACGTGGGCGCGAAACCAACGGCAGAGGCCGTTGCGGAAATCGTCGGAGCCATTCGTGAACGGAAGGCCTAAGGCCCGAGAATTCTAGATCAAGTTTCGACCGCATGACGGCGATTATTCCAGAGTGGGTCCAGAAAGGACTCAAAGATTTGCGTCGGAAAAACCGGCGAGCTCAAATCCGGTGTCGGCGTTGTTCGTTCGCGCTGCCAGAGTGGTTCACATGAAACCACCCAGGGTAGCAAAGACGCGAGGGCACAACGGTCTGGGATCGAAAGAGGGTTCAGTGCGCCTCCAGGAAGCAAACGGGCTGCGTGAACCGCTTCCAACTTGATGAAATGGTGGCATGTTTTTCGGCACGACCAGCGGAGTGTTTTTGGTGCTATGCGGGGCTGCGAGTTTTTTCTTCGCGTTGTCCGAGGCGGCGCTGTTCGCTCTTGGAAATTGGCAGATTCGGCTGCTCGCCGAGAAAGACGCCAGGAGCGCACGGGTTGCGGAGCTGATGGCCAGCCGCGATGATCTCCTGGCAACGATCGTGCTAGGCAACACGTTGGCCAATGCAGGCATCGTGGCGATCGGTTTAGGGAATGTCCTTTACGGGATCTGGCCGATGGATTTTCGGATTGCGTCCATCCTGTTGCTGGGCCTGATCTTGTTCGGTTGCGAAGTGTTTCCAAAAATCCTGGCGGTGCGCGTCCCGGAGTTCTGGGCTGTGCGGGTCGCGCAACCCATGCTTCTGTTGGTGCGGGTGTCCCGTCCGCTCAGGCTCATTGCCCAGGCGATCAATGGCTGGTTGATCCGCGTTTTGGTCCCAAAATCCATGCCCCTGCCGAGCGCCCTCACGGAGGCCGAATATAGGGAGTTGCTCGAGCTCGGGTTTCAATCGGGTTCGCTGAAAAAATCCGAGAAAGAGATCATCCACGAGATTCTGCGACTCGACGGTCGCACGGTCAAGGAAGTGATGCGTCCGAGGTCGCAAGTGGCGATGATCAGCGATGATTTGTCTCGGGAAGAAATGCTCGAGGCTTCGAGGCATTTCAAACATCAGCGACTGCTGATGCACGATGAAGCGACGGACACGATCGTGGGCGTGTTGAACACTCGAATGTTGTTGTCCAACCCCAGAGTCGATCTGGATGAGGTGATAGAATTTCCATCATTCGTTCCCGAGAGCATCAACTTGTTCCAGCTTTTGAGGAGTTTGCGACGGCAAAGGCGGGGGCTCGCCATCGTCATGGACGAGTTCGGAGGGTTGGCGGGGATCGTGACGGTCGAGGACATCCTCGAGTCGGTTCTGGGCCGGATCCGGGGCGAAGGGGAGGCGCAGGAGTTTGTGATGGAGAAACAGGGGGAGGGGCGCTGGCGCGTGAGCGGGCTAATGCGGTTGGATGATTTTGCGCGCGAATGCCCCGCGTTGGCGGAGATCGCTGAGGTTGAAACGATGGGAGGACTTCTTTCATCGCAACTGGGGGCCATTCCCCTGCGTGGGGAATCGGTGGTGGTGCGGGGTGTCAGGCTGACCGCGAGCCTAGTGGACGAGCGACGTGTTCAGGAATTGACCGTGGAGCAGACAAGGAAGCCATGAACGCTGCATCCCTGACGATCGTTGTGGTGAGCCTGTCTCTTTCGTTTCTCCTTTCAGGCATGGAAGCCGGCGTGTTCGCCCTGAGCCGGCTTCGAATACTGCATTGGATGCGATCGGGGAGCAAATCCGCGCGCCTATTGAACCGGTATTTGGAGAACTCCGAGAATTTTCTGTGGACCATCTGCGTGGGCAACACGATTACGAACTTTGTTGCGGTGGGTCTTGTCACCTGGTGGCTCCTGCAGCGGCTTGATGGGCGTCCAGTCCTCTTTGCGCTGGCATGGGGCTGCACGGCCTTCGGATTATTCGCCTGGTGCGAGCTGTTGCCCAAGACTTTGTTCCGCCAATTTCCAAACCGTCTGTGCCTTTGGATGGTGCATCCCTACAGGGTGATCCACTGGCTGTTCTCGCCGCTGGTGGCGGTGGTGTCGTGGATGGCCTCGGCGCTGCTGCGCAGGACAGGGGGACAAAAGTTCACGGGCCGGCTTTTTGGGAATCGGGAGGAACTCCGGCATGTGCTTCAGGAATCGGAGGGCGCGGTGACGAAGGAAGAGCGTGGCATGATCAACAGGGTT
Source organism: Verrucomicrobiales bacterium (assembly GCA_947487925.1). Taxonomy (GTDB): domain Bacteria; phylum Verrucomicrobiota; class Verrucomicrobiia; order Limisphaerales; family F1-80-MAGS106; genus F1-80-MAGS106. The sequence continues at coordinate 10,330 of CANLCA010000010.1, forward strand.
CTGGACCTTCAGAGCCGGACCTTGACCGAGGTGTTGGTGCCCCTGGAAAAAGCCTGCCGTGTGGATTCGACAGCCACAGTGAACGAAGCCCTGGCGCTGTGTCGCGAGAGGGGTTTCAGCCGTATACCAGTGTTTTTGAACGATGTGAGGAATCCTAGAGTTCTCGGGATTTTCAGCCTCCGGAAATCGCTCTATCAAAGCGGGCTGGATGGTTCCTTAAGAGTCCTGCTCGAAATGCGGCCCGCGCTGCACCTGAAGTCGGATCTGAAGCTGGAGATCGCGTTGCAGCGGCTTCAGCGGACCGGACACCGCATGGCGATCGTCACGGACGCCGCCGGGTTGGACATCGGGATCGTCACCCTCCAGGATATGCTGGACGTGATTTTTAGCGAAGTGAACTCGTGACGTCGAGTGAGGCGAAGAGACACTGCGATGAACGAAGCTGAATTCATAGCGCTGGTTGGGAAGATCGGCGCGATCATGGTGCTGGTGCTGATCAACGGTTTTTTTGTGGCGGCCGAGTTCGCGCTTGTGAAGGTGCGAGGCACCCAGCTGGATCCGCTCATTGAGAAAGGAAACCGGCGCGCGCGCGTCGCGAAGCAACTGCTGAACAATCTGGATGCCTCGCTCAGCGCGGCGCAGTTGGGCATCACCCTGGCAAGTCTGGGATTGGGCTGGTACGCAGAGCCGATCTTCGCGGCCCTGCTCCAGCCCGTGCTGGGCTGGTTTGAGGTCGAATCCGAACAACTTCGGCACTCCATCTCCTTCGCGGTGGGGTTCACTCTGATCACTTTTCTTCACATCACCGCGGGGGAGCAGGCGCCCAAGTCGCTCGGGATAAAACAATCATTGCCAACGGCGCTCTGGATCGCGATGCCGCTGATGTGGTTCCAGAGAATTTCGTATCCATTCATCTGGATCCTGAACCACGCCTCTCTTTGGATACTGAGCAAGTTCGGCATTGAACCCGCCCCTGAGCACGAGCTTTCGCACTCGGAGGAGGAACTGCGCCTGATGTTGAGTGCGTCGGGGAGGAGGGCCGGTGGCGATGGCCTGGGGCGCCGGATTGTACTGAATGCGTTTGATTTGAGATGGAGATTGGTTCGGGATGTGATGCGTCCACGCCATCAGATGGTCTGTCTTGACACAGAAAGCTCGATTGAAAAGTGTGTTGAGCTGGCTGAACAAACTCGATTCTCCCGGTTTCCGTTGGCTGAGGAAGGGGATCCGGACCGCACCCTGGGGGTGGTTCATATCAAGGACCTTTACACCACCGCCAGACAGGGTTCGAAAACAGGAGCGGATCTCGTCAAACAAGCGCGAAAAATCCTCTTTGTTCCCGAGTTGGCTCCGCTCGAGAAACTGTTGGAATTGTTCTTAGAGCGGAAGCTGCATTTTGCGGTGGTGGTTGATGAGTATGGGGGCACCACGGGGATGGTCACGTTGGAGAATGTTCTTGAAGAATTGGTCGGGCAGATCCAGGACGAGTTTGACCAGGAAAAACCTCTGAAAGTGGCTTTACCAAACGACGGATGGGAGCTGGACGGCTCGCTGCCGTTGCATGAGCTCGCGACTCTGGCGGGAGAATCGGTTCAGGCGGAAGGTGTTTCCACGGTGAGCGGATGGGTGACGATGATGCTCGGCGGCTTTCCACGCGAGGGCGACAAGGTGGCGCTTCTGCGGCACGAATTGAGGGTGCTTGAAATCGACGGAATGCGCGTCAGCAAACTGCGGCTGACGTCCCGGCCGAAGGTGGAACCTGCGCCCGGCAGCCCGCTCTAAAGTCAAAGAATGTCTGGCAGCGTGACGCGGCAACTGCGCAATTTTTCGGCGTCGACCACCGACTGCATCCGCCGCAGATCCTCTTCGCGCGTGCTGCTGATCAGCAGGTAGTCAAAGTGGATATAGTGGGCAATTTCCTTTCGCGCCACGCTCAGCCTGTGCTGGAGAACATCCTCCGACTCGGACCCCCGGTTCCTTAGGCGTGCCTCAAGCTCTGTGAGAGAAACCGGAGTGAGGAAGATCGAAACGAGGGATTTCGAAAGAACGGGATCTTCGAACGAGTGATGGCGCACAGTCTCGGCCCCTTGGACGTCGATGTTGAGCAGTACATCCGACCCTAGAGCAAGGCGATCGAGAACCTCCGATTTGAGTGTGCCATAGCCGTTGCCAAAAACTTGGGCATGCTCGAGAAATCGGCCTTGGTCGACGTGTTGTTGAAAAATTTCCTGGCTGAGAAAGTGGTAATCGAGGCCATCATGCTCGCCCGGCCTGCGAGGTCGGGTGGTGCAAGTGACTGCTCGGGTGATGCCGGGGTTTTGCTTGAGTAACTGCTGGCACAAAGTAGTTTTGCCTGCGCCAGACGGGGCGGACAGCACAATCAGCAAGGGTGTTGGAAGGGGTTGAGGCATGAGAACGGGGGATGGTGAGCGTCCGATACCTATCACTCCACATTTTGGGCTTGCTCGCGAAACCGTTCGAGCTCGGTTTTCAGCGCCACCACATTCTTCGAAATCACGCTGTCGTTGGCCTTGGATCCCACGGTGTTGATCTCGCGATTCATCTCCTGAGCCAAAAAATCCAGGGTTCGACCCACGGGCTCTGACGATTTGAGGCAGTCCCCGAACTGCTGGAAATGGCTGTCGAGCCGCGCGAGTTCCTCGCTGATGTCGCTTCGATCGGCAAAGAACACAATTTCCTTGAGCAACCTGTCATCATCCGGGTTCGAAACATCCGCCCCTGCGATTCGCAATTTCTCGGTGAGTTGCTGACGGAAGCGGGTCATGACCTCCGGGGCCTGCGCCTGCACCCCGCGCGCGGCCTCCTTCATCGCATCGATGCGTGCGGACAAATCCCTCGAGAGGTTGGCCCCCTCCCTCTCACGCATGGAAAGAAACCCCGTTAGAGCGGATTCAACCGCGCGCCTGAGCGGGGGCCAGAAGATCTCCACATCCCCCTCATTCACTTCGGTCTCAAATACTCCTGGAAGTCGAAGCACGGTGTCGATCGAGACTGTAGGATCCATGTTCATCTCGGCGGCCAGCTCCCGGAGTTCCGCGACGTAGGCTTTGACCACGGGCCTATTCAATCGGGCTTTCAACACCGCTCCGTCTTCGGACATCCCCAGGGTGACCTTGATTGAAACTCGGCCGCGACTGACATTTTGCGAGATCAATTCACGAAGCCGAGGCTCAAATCCGTCCAGGAGGCGCGGGAGATTGATGACGAATTCCGACTGCTTACGGTTGACCGAAGTCAGTTCCACGGTGAAATGGCGGCCACCCTCGGCGCATTCGCCACGGCCGTGTCCTGTCATGGATTTCATGGTGTCGGATTTTGGGAGAGGGACGACTAGAGTTGAATTCGGGCGGCAACCTCGGAGACGTCTTTGTCTCCACGTCCAGAGAGGTTGACGATGATGATCTGGTCCCGCGACATTTTGGGCGCTCGCTCCAGAACGGCAGCCACGGCGTGCGAGGATTCCAGAGCGGGAATGATGCCCTCCAGACGGGCAAGTTTGATAAAAGCGTTGAGGGCTTGTTCGTCGGTCGCATACCCATATTCGACGCGTTGATTGTCCCGAAGCCAAGCGTGTTCAGGCCCCACCGCGGCGTAGTCGAGCCCTGCAGAAACGCTGTGGGTTCTTTGGATCTGGCCGAACTGATCCTGGAGGATATAAGATCTCGTTCCCTGCAACACTCCCAAGGAGCCTCCTTGGAAACGCGCGGCGTGCTTCTCGGGAAGAATCCCCTCTCCACCAGCCTCGACACCCAGCATGGCCACGCCTTCGTCGTTGAGAAACGGGTAAAAGAGCCCGATCGCGTTGGATCCGCCGCCGACGCAGGCAATGAGCAGCCCAGGCAAGCGTTCCTCCTTTTCAAGGATCTGACGGCGGGCTTCGTCGCCGATGATCCGCTGGAAATTCCGGACCATGACGGGATAAGGATGGGCGCCGTAGGCTGTACCGAGGATGTAATGGGTGGACCGCACGTTCGTCACCCAGTCGCGCATGGCCTCGTTCACGGCTTCCTTCAGGGTCCTCTGGCCTGCTTTGACCGGGATGACTTCAGCGCCCAACATCTTCATGCGATAGACGTTCAGCGCTTGCCGGCTGCAGTCCACCTCACCCATGTAGATGACACACTTAAGGCCGAACATGGCGCTCACCGTGGCGGTGGCCACCCCATGTTGGCCGGCCCCTGTCTCGGCGATGATTCGGGTCTTGCCCATGCGGCGGGCGAGGAGAATCTGGCCGATGGCGTTGTTGATCTTGTGCGCGCCGGTGTGGAGAAGATCTTCTCGCTTGAGATAGATCCTGGCGCCGCCCAACTCGCGGGTGAGTCGCTCGGCGAAGTAAAGGGGCGTGGGGCGGCCGCAGAATTCCCGCAAGTAATACTCGAGCTCTCTCTGAAATTCAGGATCCTTCTGAGCTCGGAAATATTCATCCTCCAATTGTTGGAGCGGGTGCATCAAGGTCTCAGGCACGAAACGCCCGCCAAAAGGCCCGAAGTGACCCTCCAAATCCGGCACTCGTTCAGTCGCGATCTGACTCATGGGCCATAATCTTCCTGAAACCCACCGCCGCGCAAAGGAAAATGTCACGAACCCCAGGCCTTAAGGGTAGGGCAAGGCGTGTTCACCAAGACCGCCAAGGTCCACAAGCTTAAGAAGCCTCAACGACTCAGCCCGGACTCGCCCACCCTCAGACATCGTACCTTGCCTCGGCCTCACGGTACCACCAGCACCATCGGGAGGCACGCAATTCGGTCAATTCTGGGCTTGAGCTTTGGTCTTGGTTTATTGTTTGTTGAGTGGCATGGTTTCATTCGGGCACGCGGATCAACCCGGGGACGCAAAGGAGGGGGTGATTTGTTCCCACGCCGGCTGACGAGGGCCGCGGGGCCGAGGAACTCGGCGATTTGAAGCGCGCGCGGGTCCGGTCATCAGGCAAGCGACAAAGAACATCATGAAAAAGATCGAAGCAATCATCAAACCCTTCAAACTCAACGACGTGAAGGCGGCACTTAATGAAGCGGGGATCCAGGGAATGACGGTGACCGAGGTGAAAGGATTTGGAAGACAGAAAGGCCACACGGAGATCTATCGAGGCAGTGAGTACACGGTTGATTTCCTGCCCAAAGTAAAAATTGAGATGGTGCTTCCGGACGAGCAGATACAATCGGCGGTGGCGGCCATCATCAAGGC
>CANLCA010000011.1 GCA_947487925.1 Verrucomicrobiales bacterium
GACCCATCTATTGTTCCGTTCGCATCCTGTCGACTCCTCACCAGGATACCGCACGCTCCTTTGTTGAGAGTCGAAAGTACAAAATCGTACTGCAAGGTCGCCAGCGGCTGGGTCAAATCCTCCAAATCATAGATGCTGCCCTTGAGTTCTGAGCCTCTCCCATGAAGGACTAATCGGTAGGACCGCCCTTGTTGAAGTGTGACGTCAGTCACCGTGAGTGTCTGCCAGTTCAAACCAGAGCTGATCTTGGTAAGCTCAAGCCGACCTCGGCGACGGTTTCCGGGATTCTCCCCGTCCTGGGCGGCGTTGTAGTTGAACAAGTAACCGGAGGCCTCGCCGATATTGTTGCTCGTCTCGGGCGATGTGAATGTTAACCCTCCAACCAGCCCGAGCATCTGGTTCTTGTCTGTGCCGGGCCAGTCAGCCAGGTCCACTTCCACCACGAAGTCGGTGTAGGTCGTTGGCCGATACCACAGGCATGCGGCTTGCGTGGTCGTGGTTGGAAGCGTCTGGACACGCATCGCCTGATTGCCCTTTATTGACGGAAAAGTGGTCGTGGCAGCTCCGGCTTGAAACAATGCCTGGACCCATCCATTCTTTAGCAATTCCTCCCGGGAAGTGTAGGAGTCGAAGTTGTCACTCTCGGCGAGAATGGTCACCGCCTGGAGAGGGATAAGGATCAGGGCCAGAGCTCCGGTTCGGAGTCGTTGCATCAGAAGGGTCTTCAAGTGCGTGCCGTTTGAGTGTTTCGCAAAGTCTGATTCTGGCAGATCGGGGTTGGAACGAAAACTCATTTCGTGGAATCTGGGTCGCATCTCGAGGTTCGACAACTCACATGTGGGACGGGGAGAACGGGAGAGGTGGATTTTTAACGCAGAGTGCGAGAGTGCGGGGCCAAGTTGCGACGAGGAATTCTTTCCCGCGTGGCACTGACGGCGGCATAATCCGTTTCGGAAATCGAGGGCCAATCGGGGAAGTTTTCTGCTTCTGTTATCACTGGACCCTTTTTAGAAACTTCCTCACCACGGCCAGACGTTCCTCGTCAAAGAACATCGCGCCTCCATGTGCCGCTCCGTGAACGACTTCAAAGTGAACGAACACACCGGCTTGCTTGTAAGCTCCAGCCAATTCGTGGGATTGGTTGATTGGCATCTGTGGATCCTGATCCCCGTGGAGCAGAAGGAGAGGCGGGTCTCGCGGATCGACGTGAGTGACGGGACTGGCGAGCGCTGCAAGTTCGGGGGCTTCCTCCGGTTGCGCACCTAGGAGGAGTGCCAGGGCAGGGACTCGCATGTTCAGACCAAAGGGCGTCGACTGCTTGAGGATCGTGCCGAGGTTGGAGGCTCCATAAAAACTGAGGATCGCCTGCACATTTGAGGAACGATCTTGATGCTTTCCCACTGCGCCCTCAAGATCGCGGACCCCGTTTGAGACCCCGACCAACGCCGCCAAGTGTGCACCCGCTGAATCGCCTGCAACGATTATTTTATGGGCGGACAGATTCCATTCCATCGCATGGGCGCGCAGGAACCGGATGGCGGCTTTGATATCGTGAACCTGGGCTGGGAAACGTGCCTGCGTGGATAATCGATAATCGACGCTTGCCACGGCGTGGCCATCCGCCACTAATTTCCCAAGGGGCATGGAGGCCTTCGACCCTGAACGCCAAGCGCCGCCATGTACCCAGACGATCAAAGGGTGTTTGGGTTTTCCGGAGGGAAGGTGCAGATCCAGTCGATGTGCCAGATCCCCGTCACGCGCGTAGTCAATATCGCGAACGACCCTTGGCCAGGAAGTGTCCGCGCTCTGGACAACTGTCGAGGTCGCCACCAGCAAGAGGCCTGCCAATAAGGCAAAGGTAGATCCGACTCGGAGTGTCGCAGTTGCGTACCGTTCCGGACTGGCAGTGCGGGTTTGGAAGGCTTTTTTGATGGACGAGGCGGGAGCGGTCAGGAGGGTTTTCATTGGAACCTTAAACGGGTGTCGATGTTCAATTGCCGTTTTAAGGTTGAATCGGCGCCCGGAGACAGGAGCGGGAACATAATCAAGTTCACCATGATCAAGGCGCTGTGCTCGATTGCCTCAGCTTTCAGTGGCCGATAACTCTGGCGAAATACTCTTGCACAAAGGATTCCTTGCAACGCGCCGGAATCTCCCCGTCTGATCGCGTGGTTGAGGGTTTCCAATGACCTTTCTGCGGACTCAACGTCGGCTTTTCTTCGAAACGAGTGTGTTCAGATTCGCGGGCAATCACCCGTGGTTTTATCTCCGGCATGCGTCGACAAAATCCCGAAAGAAAGTCACGAATTCGGGGTGCCTGGCGTAGAGGCGTTCTGGATGGAATTGAACGGAGCTGAGGTACGGAAACAGCCCTTGTTCACCTGGCTTTAGCTCGATGGCTTCGATAATCCCATCGGAACTTTTCGCGGTTGCCCGGAACGGTTTTGCGAGGCGTTTAATGGCTTGATGATGCGAACTGTTAACCCCGATGGTGTCGCTTTGGAAGATCCGATGCATTTGGGAATCAGGAGCCAGCCTAGCTTCGTGAACTATCTTGTTCTTCAGGTCGAGGCGACTGTGGTTGAGGGAGTCGGGGCGTTGGGAGGCAATGTCCACGAACAACGTTCCACCGAAGGCGACGTTCAACAGTTGATGGCCTCGACAGATGGCGAGCAGCGGTTTTTTTCGGGCGCAAGTTTCTTCGAGCAACATCAGCTCCATGAGATCCCTTTGCGGTTCAGCGGGCACCAGGGTCTTTTGGAGCGCCTCGGTCAGGGTTCCGCCGTAGAGCTTTGGGCTGATGTCCTCGCCGCCGGTGAACAGCACCCCGTCGCATGCTGCCACGGCTTCGCGCACCATGTCACGGTTGGGAATGCAGGGCAAAATCCAAGGGACTCCACCTGCGGTCAGCAAAGCGCCAGGGTATTGATCCGAGATGTTGGTCGAACAATCGGAAAACTCAGCGCCGCGCTTCTGAACACAAGGAGTGATCAGAATGAGCGGAAATTTCTTGTTAGTTGACATGGGGAAGTCAGTCGGGATTCACGACGGCTTCAGGATATCGTTCGAGCATTTCTTTGACGACGCGCTGGGATTCCTCGGGCCTCAAGAGCCTCCGGGCGACTCGCCGCCGGACCGCATCGAGCAGCTCGCGCCAATCCTCCAATGGCGGCTGCAGCAGGGTCTGCCACTGGTCGTAGCGCCGTTCGCGTTGGTAAAAAAGCCAGCGTCCTCCAAAATGTTTGGCATACACTTCGCGGCGTTCGCCTTCGGCTGTCTTCTGCTTCCAACTGATCTCGGCTTTGTTTGCCATGTTTAAACTCGATTCTTCGAAATGCCCCATCAACCGGGCATGTCAACGCTAGCGACGGCCATGGCCGCAATGCCTTCCTCGCGTCCCAAAAAGCCGAGCTTTTCGTGGGTTGTCGCTTTGATTCCGACACGCTTGAAGCTGATGCCCAAGGCCTTGGCCACGTTCGTTCTCATGGCGTCCACGTAGGGGATGATCTTCGGTTGCTCCGCGATGAGGGTGGCGTCCACATTTACGATCCGACCTTCCTGGAAGACAGCCTGACGCGCGGCCTCCTCGAGAAACATCCTGCTGGCAACGCCCCTCCAACGGGGATCCGTGTTTGGAAAAAAATGGCCGATATCCGCGAGACCCATCGCCCCGAGAAGTGCGTCGCAGATGGCGTGCATGAGCACATCCGCGTCCGAATGACCTGCCAACCCTTTTGGGTGCGGGATCTCGACACCTCCGAGGATCAGCTTTCGGCCTTCGACCAGTGGGTGAACATCATAACCGATTCCAACGTGTACCATAGGCCCAGGCTAATGATGGCTTACGCGTTTGGCGAGCCAGTTTTGACGTGGGGCTGAGAATCCCTGTCCGATGGGCAGGCACCCTTGGGCTGGAGCCCCAGGCAATGGCCTGAAGAGTCATTGGGAAGTTGGAGCCCCAGGGGATTGTTTCTCTCCTCGCAAGCGCGTCAAGGCCTCCGAAGCTTCCACCCGAACATGCTCGCTTGAGTCTTCCATCGCTTTCTCGATGGCGGCCATCACGCGGGTGTCCGATTGCCCCCCGACCCTGCTCAAGGCTAGCACCGCGTCGGAACGGAGGAACGCGCTCGGGGAACCCAGCGCTTCAATCAGCTGTGGGACCGCCACAGGGTCAGACGGATCCGCGTGGAAGAACATCAGCGCTGCTTGCCAGCGGACCTTCGGATCCGGATCCTTGAGCGCCTGCTTCAAGCCGTTCATCGCCCGTTTGGACTTGTTCCCAATCCCGCCCAGCAAGGTCACCATCACCACCCTGTCGCGGGCGAAGGGCGAGGACAATCCCTCGACGAGGTAGTGCGCGTCCCGTGCTGCCCGTGGGCCGGCCACACTCAAATAGAGTCCCCACTGGCAATATTGACTCATCATCCCGGCGGTTTCGGGAAATGGCATCCATCCTCGAAGAAATCCTGGCGCCAACTCGTAACCCTTTCGGTAGATCGTGTTCCAGGGGGGATCCGCCTTTTTCGCATGCCAGACCAGAGCCGGGACCGCTCGAGGTCCCATCTCACGAAAAGCCTCTCGTATGCGCGCCTCCCCGAACTTGGGGTTCGACATGGCCCCAAGCCAATACCGAAGAGGCTTGCCTTCATGAGACGGCTCCAGGAATTCAGGCTCATCCTGAATCCACCATCCGCTCGCCACAAAGAGAAAAACCAACCCCAGGAACGCCAGCCTCAAGTTGTCGCGTTTCCGCTGGTTCACTTCCGCTTTATAAATGGGTTCTTCAGGAAATCCAAGCCTAGGACTCCAGTTTTCTTTCCGCGCCGGTTTCTGGGGACCAGGATACCGATTCCACTCACAAAAAGGGCTTGTAATCGGCCTGGTTCAAGTCAGAAAGATGAGGTCCTGAAATTGAGGCGAGGATTTGTTTTGCTCAGGCCAATACCGCAATTTACATCAGACTAATGTTTATGCCCCAATGGCCCATCCTTCATTCCGGCTCCGACCGCCTATTTGCTAATCGGCGGAATTTCCCCGCCGGATCAGGTCCCATCCCGACCCCCTGTGGAAAGAGGATGAAGATGCTGAGGCACTTTGTTTTAATGGTTTGGGTCCTCGCTCTGATCTCTTGCAGGCAGGAGCCTGAAACTACCTCTGCTCCGCCTCCGGCAGCGCTTCCAGATTTCACCGCCACAAAAGCCCGCGCCGAAACAGGGGACATCCAGGCGGAAAACACCCTTGGAGAGATTTACGCTGAAGGCAAACAAGTGCGTGGGGATTTTGCCGAAGCGGCCAAGTGGTATCGAAAAGCGGCCGAGAAAGGATTCGCGAAGGCTCAATACAACCTGGGCGTGCTTTACGAGATTGGCCAAAAAGTGCCACGCGACGATGTTGAAGCGGCCAAATGGTATCAGAAAGCTGCCGACCAAGGGTTGGCTGATGCGCAGTACAACATCGCCGGCATGTATGCCTTGGGCCGCGGTGTGCCTAGAAATCCCAAAGAGACTTTTCGCTACTACAACCTTGCCGCGGAGCAAGGGGACGCCTTGTCGCGTTATAATCTGGCGGAACGATACGAGCGCGCCAAGGATGTGGATCAGGATCTTGTGGAAGCCTACAAGTGGCACAGCTTGGCGGCCGACGTCGGTTTTAAGGACGGCGCCGCGGGTAGAAAGAACTTGGAAGGCAAATTGAACTCGCAGCAACTCGCAGAGGCCAGGAAACGGGTCGAGGAATACAGAGCGAAACACCCCTTGGCCAGGAAGTGATGTGAAGAACGGCAACACGCGCGCTGATAATCCTGGTTCCGCGGGGAACTCAGTTGGGTCTTAAAACGGCAGTGACCCAGGGCGGATCTTTGAAAGTCCTGGCGCTCAAGTCGTTGCGAATCACTCACTAGATCCCTGGAGGAACCCCGCGGGTTCTTCGTCATCTCTTTCTCATCCAAGCCGTTGCAACTTTTCACGAGGTGGAACCACCGTTTCAAAGTTTGATCTTAAAAACGGAAGTTGAACCACTCATTTTCGCTAAGTGACACTCATGGTGAAGAAGTTGCGCTGACTGAGCACCTCACCCATACAGTGAACCCGCGTCCCGATCGTTGTTTTTCACATCTTGTTTTATGAGTGATGATTAGCGAGGATTAGTGGTTTCTCAGCTGCTTTTTCCAGGTTGATGGTTCAAACAGGCTTGACCTTGACCGTCACCGCGTAGAACCCCGACTCAGCCGAGCGGTCCGCGTAAATCTTCAGAACCCTGTCGTTGCCGGCGATGAACGTCTTATCGGCGGTGCCTTCAAGGGTGGTTGCAAATCTGATCGAACCCCAGGGAAGGTTGAGGTTCTCGCGAAACATCAACTCGTGTTCCGCTCCCAGCGTTGAGGGAAAGGACAGCATCAGCCTGGACTTGGCTCCCGACACCACAGGGGAGCCCGTCACAGTAAACCCCAGATTCGGTATCTCAAGGCTCAGGAGGTCTGCTCCGTCGAAGGTGATCGGGAGTTTCTTGAGGGGCAGCGCTGCCGGTCCCGCTAGGCGGCGTCCATCGATGCCAAAGCGCGACGCGTGACATGGGCAGACCGAGGCTCCGGCAACGAAAGCTCCGACCACGCAACTCGCGTGTGTGCACTCCGAATCGAGTGCGTGGAAGACCATCGCCGACTCCCGGTTGATGATGATCGGATAGTTTCCTCCTGTTGGCTGGTTGGAAGCGACGCGGTTTATCCCTAAACGAACCGAGCCCGAATTTTTTTGCAGCGCGGGGAAGTCCGAGATGCGGATGTGAAAAAACCCCGATGGCAGGCCTGAGTTGCTGATCTGCGCGAGCATTGTGCTGTAACTCATTCTCGATCCCACCATAGAGGCGGTTGCGGCCACCGTGAAAAGGCGCACGAATTCGCGGCGGGTCACGACAGACGTATCGTTCATCATGGGGGCAATCTATCCGAAAACAGCCCTTCCCGCATCAAAAATACCGCGCGATTTTCACTCTCGATTGCGCACTTCGAGACTCTCCCTGAGGCCATCACCTACAACGCTGAGGGCGAGCAGTATGGAGGCGAGCATCGCGCTAGGAAAAGCGATCAGCCACCAGTAAATCCGGACCGAATTGATTTGGGAGGCCCCCTCGGCGATCAAGGAGCCCAAGCTGGCTTGCGGCGGCTGCACACCCAACCCGAGGAAGCTGAGGAAGGATTCGTATAACACAACCGAGGGCACCGTCAGGGTCAAATAGACAATGACGATTCCCCAGACATTCGGGAGGATATGATGCCGGAGAATATGGAGGTGACTCGCTCCGAGCACACGGCTCGCCGCCACAAACGATCTGTTTTTCAACGACAACACTTGCCCACGAACAATTCGGGCCATCGTTAGCCACGACACCGAGCCCAGTCCGAAGAAGAGCAGCAGGAAGCGAGTGGAAGCGGCGAACTCGGTCGAAAACGCCTTCGAAAACCATTGTTTGAGGGCGGACTCGAGGGTGGTGATCAGCACCACCACAAAGATGATGGATGGAAGCGAATACAGCACATCCACACCACGCATCATTAAGGCGTCCACCCGTCCCCCGGAGTAGCCTGCCACGGCGCCCCAGGAAACCCCGATCACGAGGCTCACGAGGGCACCGGCGGCGCCGACCATCAGGGACATACTGGCCCCGTGCATCATTCGGGTGAGAAGGTCCCGCCCGTGCACGTCGGTGCCACCCCAATGACGGCCTCCGGGCGGAGCAAACTGCGCGTCACCCAGCGCGTAAGGATGGTGTGGTTCGATCCATGGCCAGAGTATTACGAGCCAGACGAAGAGCGCCAGCAGACCCGCGCTCGTAGCCGCAAGGCGCCGACTCGCAAAGCGTTTGAAAACCCCGCTCATCCCTGTCTCGCGCCCCGCCATGCCCTCGGAAGCAGGCTGCGTTTCACTCATAGCTCACCCTCGGATCCAGCCAGCGATAGGCCACGTCTACTAGGAGGTTCAACACCAGAAGCAGCACCGCGTAGACCAACACAAGCCCCACGATCATTGTGTAATCGCGGCTCAACGAGCTGTTGACCATAAACACGCCTATACCCGGAATCTGGAAGAGATTTTCCACGACGAAGGAGCCCGTGAGCAAATCCGCAAGCATCGGCCCGGAGTAGGATACGACGGGCAGCACTCCGATGCGGAAGACGTGCCGGAACAACACCGAAATGTCACTCAACCCCTTGGCTCGTGCCGCCATCACAAACTCCGCGTTGCGAACGGCGATCATGCCTTCTCTTAAAAGCCGCGACACTCTTCCGGAGAAATAGAGACCGAGGGTCACGGTCGGCAAAACCAAGTGCATAGGAGACTCAAACAGGGCGACTGGAAACATCTTCTTCCGAACCGCGAACTCCATCACCAGAAGCGGCCCCACCACGAAAGCGGGGACACAAACCCCGCTCAGGGCTATCAGACTGCTGGCGTAGTCGCCGAATCCTCCCTGCTTTGCCGCGGAATAAAAGCCTGAAGGCAGCCCCACGCCCAGGGCAAACACAAACGCGCATAAGCCGAGAGTCATCGATACCGGCAGCCCCTGGATCACGATGTCGGAAACGGAATGATTCCGGTATTTGAGCGAGGGTCCCAAGTCTCCTCGGATCAACCCTGAAAGATAACGGCCGTACTGGGTCAAGAGAGGTTCGTCGAGATGATACTTCTCCCGGATACGCCGCTCAATCTCGGGCGAAGCCGGCCTCCGTTCATGATCGAACGGTCCCCCCGGCGCCAGCCGCACCAGCATGAAAGCCAGGAAGCTGATCCCAAGCATCACGGGGAGCATCCCCATCAAACGCCGCACAAGATACATGTCGTCTCCCTCATTGCTTCGCCTCTGGTTTGCCCGACCCTACCGATCCCGCCCTTTTTCCATGGCCTTATTCCGGATCGTTCGAACTGCGCTCATGCCAAGAATGTTTCCGTGGATCCCTTCGATTCGATTTCCGTCATAGAACTGGAAACCGAGATAAAAATACAACGGAATCACCACGGCCTCCTGCCGGACCAGCAGGGATTCCGCTTCTCGCAGCAACTCGGACCGTTGAAGGTCATCCCGCTCCAGATTCGCTCGATGAATCAACCCATCGTAACGCGCATTTTTCCAGCCGGTGCGATTGTTGCCGTTGTTGCTTAGGAAGAGGTCTAGGAACGTGTTTGGATCGTTATAATCACCGAGCCAACTGCTCCTCGAAAGATCGTAGTCCAGGCCGTTTTGGGCCGCCAGGTACACCTTTTTCTCGAGTTGGCGCAACTCCATTCTGATTCCCAGCTCGCGCCGCCACATTTCCTGAAGTTCCACAGCAATCTTCGCATGCACTTTGGCCCCGCCTCCTGCTGCCGAATCAAATAAATACTGAAATACTGGAAAACCCTTCCCTTGCGGAAACCCCGCCTCTGCGAGCAGCTTTCGGCCTGCGTCCGGATCTGGGATTAGACCATCAGGGGCCTGGTGCTTCGCCACGCCGGTCGGAACCAGTTGATGCGCCACGGGTTCACCGCCGCGGATGATACGTTCGACGATCCTCCGCTTGTTCACCGCCAGCGCCAGGGCCTGGCGCACGCGCGGGTCGTTGAACGGTGGGTGCGTCGTGTTGAAACGCACGAAGTAGGTGCCGATATAGGGGAAGGCGTGGAAATCCGGTCGACTTTTCAAGTCGTCCAGCAGCTCAGAAGGGACCAGGTCCTTGTCCCAAATAATGTCCACCACTCCGCGCTCATAGAGGTTCAATGCGGTGGAGGGGCTTCCCACAGGCAGGAATTCGACCGTGCTATTGACCGTGTTGGCGGCATCCCAATAGAGCGGATTCTTCCTCAATCGCAGCTTGTCGTTGAGTCGCCAGACCTCCAGCGTATGCGATCCGCTTGAGGGAAGAGGACGCACCTGGAGCCACCGGTCGCCGTGGGTTTCGATGACTTTTCGAGGTACCACGGCCATCGTCGGCGAAGCGCAGAGGTCCAGGAAGTAGGGGACTGGGTGATTCAACTGGACCCGTACACGATTGCGATCGAGAGCATGGATCCCCACCTTGCTGGCGTCGGTGATGCCATTGGTGGAAAAGGCCTCCCCGTTTTTCACGCAAAACAACTGCGCGGCGTAGTCTGCGGCCGTGAGAGGGTCCAGCAATCGCAACCAAGAAAACACCACATCGTCCGCCGTTAAGGGCTCCCCCGTGGACCATCTTAGCCCCGGGCGCAGCTGGAAAACGTATTCCGTCCCCTCCTCGCGCACCTCCCAGTTCTCTGCCAATCCCGGGATCGGCACGGCGGTCTTGGGATCGATCCGTGTCAGGCCTTCAAACAACGCAGGCACGACCCTGTAATCCTCTAGCGCCGTGATGATGGCTGGATCGAGCGATTCCGGATCGGCTCCGTTGACGATCACTACATCGGCGCGAGGCTGTTGGCGGACGCATCCTCCCGAGGTGAGGCCTGAAGCCAAGATAAAAAGCCCTTGAAGGAATATCCTCAAAGGCTTGGACATCCGTTTGAAGCACCCGACAACTCCGCCCTTCAACCCTAAAATGGCGGCTGCCCAGGGCGAATCTTCGCAAGATCCTGGCGATAAAGTCTTCCCAAGTCGCTCACCAGATCCATAAAGGGAATGCCTCACTCCTCGTCAAGCCTCTCTCATCCAAGCCGTTGTCAATGGGGGATCCCACAGTTGTTGGTGGCAGCGTGAGTCCGAGACATCGAACGATGTCTGAGGGTGGGCGAAGCGTCCACGCCGAGCCGTCGGGGCTTCGGAAGCTTGTGGGCTGTGACCGCCCGGCGAGGACACCTCGCCTTATCGTTCAGGGTTGGCGGGTGATCAATCACAACTTTGGGATGCCCAGTTTGTAAATCTTCACCCCGTTCAACAGTAGTTTTGAGATTCAACCCATGAGGGGGAGGATTGGGGTCGCTTCCGATCCGTTGGCGCCGTGCCATGGCACGAATCGGCACGGGTCTTGAAAGTGGATCACGGTTTTGAAGCCGGGGCAGGAGCCGCTTTAGCGGGGGGATTGGTCGCCACTACGGTGGGCACGGCGGCCGCAGTCTTGTTGGAAACGACGATGGGCGCCGCCGCCTCAGCAGCGGAGGGCGGCAATGCCGCGGGGACCCCAAGGCTCACTTTCTTCAAGGCCTCTCCCACTCCCGTCTTGGCGCTTTTGTTCCGGGACCCTTGCATCACCGTGAGAACCAGGGCCAGCCCCAGAAACAAGGTGGCTGCATACTTGGTGATCTTGGTCAGCGCGTTGCCTGAACCCGCGCCAAACAACGCGTCCGCAGTGCCGGCCCCGAAGGCGACTCCTGCGCCCGCTTCTTTCTTGGGCAATTGGATTAAAACCAACAGGACCAAGACCAAACAGTCCAACAACAGCACGGCACTTAGAATTCCAATAATAAAGGTCATAACTTAGCTCAATTCTTGCATTATACGCTTAACTTGATGATATCCGAAAAACTGCGGACTTCCAGTGATGCCCCGCCCACGAGGGCGCCGTCCACATCAGGCTGACTCATCAGCTCCCGCGCGTTGGCGGGTTTGACGCTGCCACCATACTGGATGCGGATCTTTTTTGCCACCGCTTCGTCAAAACGAGCCGCCAACAGCCTGCGAATGAAGGCGTGCACCTCTTGGGCTTGCTCCGTGGTGGCCGTCCTGCCCGTGCCGATCGCCCACACCGGCTCGTAGGCGATCACAGTGTCATGCATCTGTTCCGCACTCAACCCTGCCAGGCTGCCTTCGATTTGTGTCCTCACGACTTCCTCCGTCCTGCCTGCCTCGCGCTCCGCCAAAGTTTCTCCAACGCAAACAATCGGTTTCAACGAGGCGGCATGAGCTGCGAGGGCTTTCCTGGAAATCAAAGCATCGCTCTCCCCATTATATTGGCGCCGCTCGGAATGTCCCAAAATGACATAGCGCACCGAAAACTCCTTCAGCAGGCTCGCGCAAACTTCGCCGGTGTACGCTCCAGGACCATGCTCGCTCATTGTCTGGGCGCCAAGTCGCAAATTCGACTCGATCATCACCTTGGAGACATCCGATAGCGCAGTGAACGGCGGGCAGATGACCATGTCAACTTCCTTGACCCCATGAAGTTCACGTTTCAATCCACTCACCAAATCGATCGATTCGGCAACTGTTTTGTTCATCTTCCAGTTGCCTGCTATGATCAGTTTCCGGTCCTTTTCCATATCTGTCCACGTCCTTCTTTCTAGCCCATCCCTGGAAACATCCAGAGCTCAAGTAATCCATTCCATCTCATCGCCAAATTCTAAAGCCAATCTTGATCATTCCCTGCCACAGACTTGGATCAGGGTGATCCGTGAGTCATCTTGCTTCACCGGTTGCTCAACGCGTCCACGCCAGGCAAGACTCTGCCTTCAAGGAATTCCAGGCTAGCCCCGCCGCCCGTACTCATGAACGTGACCTGGTCTCCCATGCCCGCTTGGTTCAACGCTTTCACGCTGTCCCCGCCTCCAATGATGCTCTTCGCACCGGCCTGTGTGGCATCCACCACGGCTTTCGCCACCGCCAAGGTCCCCGCCGCGAAACGCGGGTCCTCAAAAATTCCCATGGGCCCATTCCATAAAACTGTCCTCGCGCGCCTCAGCTCCGCAGCGTAGGCCGATGACGTCGCCGGACCAATATCCACCCCCTCCTCCAGTTCGGGGATGTCGGTTTCCGTGTTGGTCCTGGGATTTTGAAGCGCGTACACGGGTTTGCCCTTTTTGTTCAACTTTCCGGTGTCCACCGGAGTCGCCACCGTGTTATCCGTCGGCAATAAGAATTTGACTCCGCGCATTCTTGCCTTGTCTAGCGCCGCTTTCGCCACATCAACCTTGTCCGTTTCCACCAGTGATTTTCCAACCTTGGATCCCAGTGCGAGTTTGAACGTGTAAGCCATGGCTCCACCGATCAAAATCGAGTCGGCTTTCTCCAACAGCTTGTCGATCACCCCAATCTTATCAGAAACCTTGGCGCCCCCCAACACCACCACGAACGGCCGTGCGGGGGACTCGAGCTCATCCCCGAGGAACTTCAACTCACGCTCCATCAGCAGGCCTGCGGCACAAGGTCCTCCCCTTGCCGCCACCACGCGCGCGACCCCTTCTGTGGATGCATGTGCCCGATGGGCCGCACCAAAGGCGTCGTTCACGTACAAGTCCGCAACGCGGGCCAGTTTCTCCGCAAAGCCAGGATCGTTGGCCTCTTCCTCAGCGTAGTAACGCACATTCTCGAGCACCAAAACATCGCCTTCGCGCAAAATCGAGGCCGTTCTTTCGACTTTCTCGCCGATGCAATCGTCCACGAAAGCGACAGGGCGTCCCAACATGTCCGCCAGCTTTTCCGCCACAGGCCTCATCGACATCGACGGCTCCCGTTGACCCTTCGGACGTCCGAGATGCGCGGCCAGAATCAGCTTCGCTCCCTGCTTGATGAGTAGCTCCAGGGTCGGCAATGTTTCCTTGATTCGCGTCTCATCATTGATCACCATGCGCCCCTCTTTCTCCTCCATGGGCACGTTGTAATCGACGCGTAAAAAAACGCGTTTACCTCGAGCATTGATCTCGTTGACGGTCAGTTTGGCCATAAAAAACCAGGCCGGAGCATACTCAAGCCGCCCGGGCAGTCAAAAGGAATTCCTGGACGGAACGGGTGGATTCTCCGGAGGAGGCGAAGCGGATCTCGCGCTCCATGGAGATCGGACGGGCATGGTCTGGGGCTCATTCTTGGCCTGGAATGGCCTTTGTGCATCCCTTGAACTTCGCCGCCAGCGCTTCGCTGGACCGGGCCAACAGTCCCAGATCACTGCCCACGGCGACGACTGTGCAACCCAGCGCCAGCCAATGCCTCGCTTCCTGCTCCAAGGGCGCGAGAATGCCCGCCGCTTTCCCCGCCCGCTGAATCCGGTGAACAGCGTCCTCCACAGCGTCCCGCACTTCCGGATGGCCATTGTCTCCAAGATGCCCCATATCCGCGGCGAGGTCGCTCGGTCCTATGAAAAGGCCGTCGACCCCATCGACCGCAGCGATCGCTTCAAGGTTTCGAAGCGCGGCGCGGGTCTCCACCTGCACGATCAAGCAAATCTCCTCGTTGGCACGGGCTTGGTAATCTTTGACTCGCCCGTAGTCATTGGCACGGTGTAGGACAGCGACTCCTCTCGAACCCTGGGGAGGATAGCGCACTGCCACGACCGCCGCCCGCGCTTCCTCGACTGTTTGGACGTAGGGGACGAGCAGGTTTTGAGCGCCGACATCCAGAAGACGTTTGATGAGGACCAGGTCGTTCCAGGCGGGCCTGACAACCGGCGCCGCCGTGCCGCCTGCCATGGCCTGCAGTTGCCTCAGAACCATCGGCAGTTCGTTGGGAGCATGCTCAGTATCGATGAGGATCCAATCAAAACCCGCCCTGGCAATGACCTCTGCCGGCACGTTCCCGCACAAGCTGCACCACAAACCAATCTGAGCATGGCCGTTCCTCAGCGACTTTTTGAATTCATTCACTTTCATTTGCATGGCCTCCTCCTATTTTTCCTCCAACTCGACCTGCCGGTAGCCTCCCTTTGACCGGAAATACCCGATCAGACCCAGATAGCAAAGCAGCATGACCGCCGGTAGCACCGCCACTTTGCCCAGCGTCGCTTGGTTGTTTTTTGTGCGAAGACGTTCCACGCTTTCTCGGTCGGATTCTGGCAGCGCGGCGATCTTGGTTTTGTCGAGGGCCTGAAAAGTGAGGCCGTACTTGGATTGTTTGGGCTCCACGATTTTTGCGTGCAGGTCCGGGTTTTCGGCCGCCAGCGTCTTGTCCATGAAGTTGTCCTGGATGGTTCCCAGCAAGGGATTGCCGAGAACGCCCACGGCTATCAATCCCACACCCGCGATCGCGCTGAGAGTGAGCGCGCCCCCTTTAGGGAATTGCTCTGAAACGATACCCAGCGTGGTGGGCCAAAAAAACGTTTTGCCGAGGCCATAACAGGTGGCGGCGAGGAAGACCACCGCCGGGGCAGTGCCCGCATTGGCTAGCCAGAACAACCCGATTGAAGCGATGGCGGCGCTGACGGCGAGCAGGCCTAACGGAGAGATGCAATGGACTATCGGCCTCGCGCAGAACCGCAGCGCGAACATGATCGCGGAGGTGTAGATCAGCACCCAGTTTCCCGCGTTGGCTCCCAAGTCTTTCAACACCGGCGTCATCAGCGACGCGATCCAGCTGTCAGTACCCAGCTCGGTCGTAGCCAGTAGCACCATCACCAGCAGCAGGAAGATGAACATCGGACGCCCGAAGCTCCGGAAACGAGACGCAAACAGTGCCGTGGGCAGCAACGTGATGACGGCGACTGCGGGCAGGTTTAGGTGCGTTCCGAAAACA
>CANLCA010000012.1 GCA_947487925.1 Verrucomicrobiales bacterium
CACAATGGTCAAGACCGCCTTCCCCCTCAAAGGCCACCCGTAGAACGGGTTGTTGAACGACTTGCTGGCAGTCTGTTCCCGCACAAACGACCACTCCAGGCTCGGATCGATGAGGGTGATATCGGCATCGGCTCCCACCGTCAGACTACCCTTGTCGAGCCGCAACAGTTTTGCCGGTTCCACCGTGTACTTCCGGATGAGATCCGACAACGACAACAGCCCCGTGTGATAAAGCGCCATCAGAGATAACGAAAGACCGGTTTCCAACCCGGTGATCCCAAAAGGTGCATAGTCGAATTCCACCGCCTTCTCAAAGTCGCAATGCGGGGCGTGGTCGCTGGCTAATATGCTGAGCGTTCCATCCACCAACCCTTCCATCACTGCTTCCCGGTCTTGCTTCGATCTGAGTGGGGGATTCATCTTGAAATAGGTGTCATAGGCAGGCCAGTTTGGAATGGATCCCTGCCCACGCCCTGCATCCCACGAAACCCCGTCCTGTTTCCAGAACTCCTCAGCACCGGCAACCGCCGAATCCGTCAAAATAAAATGATGCGGACAGGCCTCGCCCGAAATGGGAATTCCGCGACGCCTGGCCTCGCGGATCAAGCGCACACTCCCGGCCGAACTGATGTGCTGACAATGCAGGGGCGTGCCCGTCAACTCGGCCAGGACAACGTTGCGAGCCACGATGAGGTCCTCCCCTGACGCGGGCCACCCTTTCAACCCCAAAACAGCGCTCCAATAACCCTCGTGCATCACGCCATCATCAACCAGGCCATAGTCCTGGCAATGGTCCATGACGGGAAGGTCGAACATCTTCGCATACTCGAGTGCATGCCGCATCAGCCCACTGTTCTGAACACAATGACCATCATCCGTGATGGCGACCACTCCGGCTTTCTTCAGCGAGCCGATCGGGGCCAACTCCTCCCCGGCGATGCCTTTTGTGATCGCCCCAGAAACGAACACGTTCACGTGCCCTTCCCTCGCCGCTTTCTCTCGGATCAACGCCACCGTGGCAGGACTATCGATCGGGGGAACCGTATTGGGCATGCAGACCACGCTCGTGAACCCTCCCCGGGCTGCGGCAAGGGTGCCCGTGGCAATGGTTTCCTTCGCGGACTGCCCGGGTTCCCGCAGATGGACGTGTAGATCGATCAATCCAGGCGCCACCACCAGACCGGAAACGTCCCTGATCTCTATCCCCGGAGGTGCCGCCGCACTCGCGAGGGGCCCAATCCCGGCAATCTTGCCCCCTAAAACCAACACGTCCGCCAACGCATCGAACGCGTTGCCTGGGTCAATCACCCGGCCTCCTCTCAACAGCATGGAGCTCATTTTCATAAGAATACACGTTGCTGAATTGACAACGCAAGCGTCGCCGGTTAATTCTTGATCGGCGCTGCGGGTGTAGCTCAATGGTAGAGTTCCAGCCTTCCAAGCTGGTAACGTGGGTTCGATTCCCATCACCCGCTCCACTTTCTTATAAGTCTTTTAGATTCAACCCTGTAGAGCAAATGACAGGGTTCATCCTAAGATCGAATGCTAACGCACAACGCTAACAAATCTACCGTTGTCAGGGGTCTTTGAGGTTGTTTAAGACGCGGTTTATTCCTTGTTTCAACACCTCTGGATGGCCAACGTTGGGTTAATTCTGAAAAAGCCATTCGGCATCAATCGGATTCTGATTCTTCTTTTGGTGGTTCTTCCGTTTCGTTCGTTGACCGCCGTGACGCCAAACCGGTCGATTGAACTGGTTCCTAAGATCACGGTCCGTGGTGAATTTGGCACGATGCAGCGGGTTGAATAGAGCCCGACGTTGGCAGCAGGAGCTATGTGGCAGGTGTTCACGAACATGACCTTGGGCACCGACGGAACGGTGGTTGTGGACTTGGCGGCGGGCCCGTCGACGAGGTTTTATCGTCTAACGACTTCACGGTCCCTCTCTCTCGGAATCTCCTTTGTAAAGGTCGGGGATGCAGGGAACGCGGCGGACCCCGATCATGGCTACGGGGCGGTAGGCTACAAGTTCGATCTTCAGAAGTTCGAGTTCACAATTACGGAGTATGTGGAGTTTTTGAACACTGTTGGGGACAGCAATCCGAACGGGATCTACCAAACTGTGATGGGAAGCGATGCGCGAGGAGGGAACACGCAGTCAGGGGCCACCTCGAATGTCGCGTATGCGGTGAAGGCGAACATTGGGGGCAATGTGTGGGAGTGGGACGACGGGGTAGCTTTTGGCTTGGGCCAGGTGCTCCGCGGGGGCGGTTGGGGCGGCAACGCCACCGACGCCCGTTCGGACGACCGCAACGGCGGCAACCCGGACGATCGGAGCGGCGGCCTGGGGTCCGCTTGGCCCGCAGTTCAGTCCCGAGAGCTATGGAAGGCTAGCCGGAGGTGGGGAAGGAAGATGGCGGAGCAAAAGCAGCGAGCGGAGACGGAGGCTCCGGGACTGCGGAGCGGCACGTGTCATGGGGTCATGGGGTTTTGAATGGGTGCCATAGGATCGCTCAGGGCAAGCAGTGAATCGTTTCCGCGGTCTCAAAACCCTCTCCGTCAAGTTGAACGTTTCGTGGCGCGATTTGGGATCTGCCCGGACCAGGAACCGTCCTTCACGTTATAGTATCGGCAAGTGGCGGTTTAGCTTGTCCCAACAACCCTGAGTGGCACAGGTCAGGCTCATCGTGAAAAAGGCAATCCCGGTCTCGGTGGATGCGGTTTTGGTTACTTGCGGCTAAAAGATGTTTTCGGTGCCACATCCACCAGCACCGTGCCGCTGGCATAAGGCTGCGACAAGGCCAGCCGCAGGAGATTCCCGGTGGTCACACAGGCAATTTCGGCGAGCGCCTCCTGCGTGAGGAACGCCTGATGCGCGGTGATGAGAACGTTGGGAAATGTCAGCAGCCGGCTGAGTTCATCGTCTTGCAAGACCTCGCCAGAAAGGTCCTCAAAGAAAATTCCCTCCTCTTCCTCGTACACGTCCAGCGCCACGCCCCCGAGGCGGCCGGACTTGAGTGCGTCGAGCAGCGCCGTGGTGTCCACCAGCTTGCCGCGGCTGGTGTTGATGAGATACGCCCCCGGCTTGAGACGCGCGAGTGTCTCAGCATTGAGCAGGTAGCGCGACTGCGGCGTCAGTGGGAGATGCAGCGAAACGATGTCGCTCCGCTCCAGCAACGCGTTGAAATCGATGTATTGAACGCCGAGTGTCGCAGCCCATTCCCCGGATGGAAATGGATCAAAAGCCAGCACCTCCGTCCCGAAGCCGCGATAGATCCGCGCGGCGATCTGGCCAATCTTCCCCGTGCCGACCAATCCAACCGTCTTCCCGTGGAGGTCAAACCCGACCAAGCCGCTGAGCGAAAAATTGTGTTCACGCACGCGATTGTAAGCGCGGTGAATCTTGCGATTGAGCGCCAGCAGGAGCGCGACCGTGTGCTCGGCCACGGCGTGCGGTGAGTAAGCCGGGACGCGGACCACCGCCAGGCCGAGAGCCTTCGCGGCGACCAGATCCACGTTGTTGAACCCGGCGCAGCGCAGCGCCACGAGCCCCACGCCAGCACGGTGAAGTTGCTCCAGGCACGGGGCGTCGAGACGGTCGTTGACGAAGACGCAGACCGCCTTGGCGCCATCCACGCTGGCGGCGGTTTGACTCGTGAGTCGGAATTCATGGAACTGCCAGCGGATCTGCTCCGCACCCGCAGCACGGGCAAAGTATTCCCGGTCGTAAGGCTTGGTGTCGTAAAAGGCGACAGTGTTCATGGTGTCAGGCAGCGCGGTGGTTTGGTTGTTCGGATGGAGCAGAATGGCGACAGAGCGAATGAACCGTGACTTCAGGAACGAGCGCCACCGTTCAGTCGGGATCAAACTGCAACAGTTCATCCAGTCGGATGTGCAGCTGCCTCTTGGTGGCGCAACGAACTCGTTCGCTCTTGGGCTGGTAGGCAAAGGAAAGTCCCGCCGCGCGAAGGGCGAAGCGGTTGGTCCGCTGGCGGGCGCGACGCCGGCGCGTTGGTGGATGACTCGTTCTTCATGCTTGCCGGGATGTTGCCTGACGCAAAACCAGGATGGCAACCACGGATTCGGACCAGCGCGTTTTGCTTATGGGTGCTCTGGCGCATGACGTTCAACGTCACCGCACGACCCAGAAGAAAACGATCGCCTCCATCGTGGGCAGGAGCGCAACGAGGAACAAACCGAGCGGGCTGATGCCTTCGTCGTTGAAGACTTTCGCGTCCTGCAGAATGCCAACGCCCGCCGGGGATGCGGCCCCCCGCGCCCAAGGCGCTCCAACTGGCCCCCGATGGAGGTAAACGCGCCGACCACCACCAGTTTGCCGTCCGGCTGAAGTGCCGCCCCATAAACCGTGTCGTTCGCATCCGGGTTGAACCCGGGATCCACCGTTCCGTTAAGACTCAATCGTGCCAACCGGTTGCGTACCAGGCCGGAGGCACCGGTGAAGCTGCCCGCAACGACCGCTTTGCCGTCTGCTGAAGGGCGATGCCATAGACGGTTCCATTCAAGCTCGGCACAAAATCCGGATCCCCAGTCCGATTGGTGAGAATCTGACCGAGATGTTGGCGGGGAATGCCAAGGATCCTGGTAAACCGTCCTCCAATGACCACCGGGCCGTTGGTGCGGGTCGCGAAGGCCAACACCTTCCCGTCCGACTGCTTCGCCATGGATCGGACCTCGACCTCGACCTCGGGCTGAAAGGTCGTATCCAAGTAGCCGCCCTCGGCGAGCGCACGAGAACAAAGGCCCACAGCCAACACGGTGGCCAAGAGGGTTCGCGAGTTCTTCAACCGGGCGAGACTAAGCGACCCAAGCAACAGGAGATATGCCATACACTGGTCAGTAACCGATAGGCATTTGGCTTCTGATCGTCCCTCCACGATAGATCTTTGGGATGGATTGGAGCAAGAAGGAACGCTGGGGAAACGATGACACAACTCCTCCAGCAGCGGGTGTTCGAAGCGAAAACAGATACACAACCGCTTGGGATTGGTGAAGACAAACTGCCGGTGCGGTACGGGCGCGCAAACTTCCTGGCTCACCCTCCTTCGCCAAGGCTTCGGTGGGCAGGCTCAAACGGCTTTCTCCAGCGCCCGTTTCTGATGGCAACTGGGACACAAACACCGGCCCCGACAGAGCAGCAACCTTCGCGACGGGACAGGTTTGATCGAGAATTCCGGACAAGGTCAACCTGGTTTCATTTTCAATACCTTTGTTAACCCTGACGATGATGCCCGTGTAATCGGCGAGGAGCGTTGCCACGTATCTGTTCATCTCGGAGAAGGAGATTTGCTCCTCCGGACCGGGTCGGGATGGAATCCCCTCCATTGAGGCACCGCGTTTCATCTCCCCGGACCAGGCGCTCTTCCTCAAGGATGAAGAAATCGGGGTGTCTTACGACCCTCAATCACAACACATTTCAGTCAAGGCCCGCGCTTCCGGCGGAAATATTCCGTGCGTGAAGTCTTACTGGTTCGCCTGGCAGGCGTTCAATCCTGAAACCGGACTGTGGAAACCATGAATAAAGAATCTGCAACCAAAACCGGAGTCGCAAAAGAGGGTTGCTCGTGCGGATCACCTTCATCCAAAAACCGGATGCCACGGCGATTGCTCCTTGGCCTGGGCGTGACGCTCGTAATTGGCGTGTGGCTCTTTCGCGCTCCGTTGCAGGAACTGATTCGCAACAAGGCCATCCTTGCCAATGACGCACCCAATTCGGATGCAGTCGCTGACATGATCGAGCAAGCCGCCGACCCGCGGACAGCATTGCTGGCGGCGTGGAACTCAGGAAAGATTGTTCACCGCGAAGTGGCCATTGGTGCGATCCGACGGGTTTTTCCTAAAGACCAGCCACTGCCGTCGGAGTTCGAGTTCATCGTTCTTGGGGGCGCGCTTGACCCCGACATGAACGTGCGTGAAACCGCGCTCGGGATATTGCGCGAGCGCAAGCATCCAGCTTTGGCGGCGCTCGCCGCCGAACAACTCAAGGACCCGGATCAGAAAGTGCGGTTGTTGGGGTTGAATTACATTAAGCAAGTCGCGCCCGAAGTGGGCGTTCCAATCGCCGCCGCATTGCTGGGTGATACGGACATTGCCGTGCTCGGGATGAGTCTGAAACTGTTGGAGAACGGGAGCGGACAACAATTCGGTGCGAAGCTGGTGGACATCGTCCAGGTGGAAAGCAAAAGCAGCGGCTTGCAGGAATTCCAGGCGGAAGGCATCGCCAAAACGAAGGCTGCCACCGGGAAAGCTAAAACGTGGTGGGCCGAACATCAAAACGAGTTTCCGCCGCTAAAACTTAAACTACCCGCCGAAGCTTATGCCGCGCGCAAGCCCGTGCCGGCGCCAGATTTTCAACTTAGCACATTGGAAGGCAAGCCGGTCCGACTCTCGGAGTATCGTGGCAAGGTTGTGCTTTTGAACTTTTGGACGACCTGGTGCACAGCCTGCGTCGGCGAAATGCCCGCGCTCGTGGCGTTGCAGAAACAGTACGGTGACAAACTCGTCATCCTTGGCGTTTCGCTGGATTACGTCCCGGACAGTCATGGCCATATCGGCGGACATGCAGCGGTGGAGGAACAGAAACACAGCGACGGCGACCACGACGACCATGAAGCCACGGCTGCCGCTTTGAAGCGCGTGCGCGAGAAAGTTGCCCGCACCGCCAAGGCGCGCAACATCAACTATCCCGTCCTGCTCGATGAGCGCAACGAAGTCGGCGGACGCTATAACGGCGGCGAACTACCGACTACGGTGATCGTGGACGCGCAAGGCTCCGTGCGCCGCCGCTTCATCGGCGCACGGAGCCTGCCGGTATTTGAGGCGATGATCGCCGAGGCGGCTCAACCTCTAGTAGTCCAAATGGGAATGACGAGAGACTCCCAGCACCTCAAACCTCGATGACCGGCTCAACCACAGATCCCGGGCGCCCGCCGCTCGCGCCCGCATTGGAAGGGCGTCCCGCGCCACGGCGGCGGTTGCATGTTTTGGTTGTCGTTCTTGGGATTGCACTGGCGTCACTCGCGGTGCAAGTGTTTCGAGATCCGGGTTCGTTTCAACTGGCGATCACGATCCTGACTGAATCGGAGTCCGCCGAAGGGTCGTTCGTCAACTCCCGCCCGAAGATCATCGAGCAGAACGGGCACAAGTTGCTGTGGGGTGGCCCGACGGACGAGATGCACTTCGATGTGACCGACGCGACGTTGCGATTTAACCGGCTGCATTATGGCCTGGGGCGGGAGGCGTTCCCGGCATTGATAGAACCTCAATTTGTCGCCGCTGAGAAAGTTGACTGGCTCTCGCCGGAGGCCCGCGTGCTCTCCGTCCACATGGGCGACCAGGTCAAGGTGTATCCGGTGGATCTGTTGACCCGACACGAAGTGGTCAACGACACGGTGGACGGGCGGCCGATTTTCGCTGCTTATTGCATTCTGGCGGATTTGGGGGCGGTCTATGATCGCAAACTGGGCGACCATACGCTGACCTTCGGCGTAACCGGTTACACCTACTCGGAGACGAACATCTGGAGCGGGTTGGACGCGTTCGTGTTGTGGGATCGCGACACGGAAAGCCTGTGGTGGCCCCCGGCGGGGCGGGCCGTGGCTGGACCGTTGAACGGGCAGCATCTCAAATTGCTGGAAACGAACTTGTGGAAGCAAACTACTTGGAACGTAGTCCGCTCGGCCCATCCCCAAGCTCGCGTGCTCGCACCGGGACAGGATTTCAAACGACCCGCCACGTGGCCCGATCTGGCCGTCACTCCGGCCCTAAGCGATGCGCCAGTAATTGGGACCGAGATCGCGCCGCGCTGGGGCAAAAACCCATGATCTCGACCTCATCAGAATCCGGCACCCGGTCATACCCGGACCTTGAATCCCGTCTCGCTCTATGAAATCGTTGCTAATGACCACCGCAGTCTGTCTTGGCGTTGCGACCGCGCCACTCACCGCCCAGGACGGACGGCCCGGCATCCGCAACCAATCTGCGCCCGCTTTGGGCGTCAGCCAATGGCTCAATCTCCCGAAAGGCAAGACCTCGCTCGACCTCGCCGATCACCAAGGCAAGGCAACTTGTTTGTACGGGTTTCAATCGTGGTGTCCCGGCTGCCACAAACACGGCTTTCCGACGCTCAAGGAAATCATCACCCGTTACGACAGCGACACGAACGTAGCCATCGTCGTTGTGCAAACCGCGTTCGAGGGTTTTCAGTCGAATGGTTTTGAACAGGCCAAACAAACTGCCAAACGCTACGACTTGAAGATTCCCATTGGCCAGAGTGGGACCGCGCCGGAGCCGTCACAACTCATGCAACGTTACCGCACCGGAGGGACGCCGTGGATCGTCATCATTGACCGCCGGGGCGTCGTGCGCTTCAACGACTTTCACGTCTCCGCGGAGGCTACAAGCCGGATAATTGACAATCTGAAGCAAGCCTCTGCCAACAACTGAAACAAAACTGGAATAAGCCCCGCCCGGCATCCTTCCAATTATCGTGAACGATGAAGATTACGAGCAGGCCGTGGCCATCCATTACGAGGCGCTCTACGCGTTTGGCTACAGTCTCGCCGGCAACGAGCACGACGCTAGCGAACTGTCGCAGGAAACGTATTGTCGCCTGCTCACCAAGGGCAGCCAGTTGCGCGATACGTCCAAGGTCAAATCCTGGCTGTTCACCACGCTTTACCGAGTGTTTCTCGGCTGGAAGGACCGCCGGGCGCGCCTGCCGCATTTCGAGATCAGCAGCGTCGAGGGCGAATTACCCGTCATCACCCCCGCCCATGTGGACGTGTTGGAGAATGACGCCATCCGGGACTCGTTGCTGGAGTTGGAGGAACATTACCGCATGCCACTGATGCTGTTTTACCTGAACGACCATTCCTACGAAGAGATTGCGGAAATCCTTGACGTGCCGATCGGCACGGTGATGTCACGGCTGTCACGCGCGAAAGGGTTGCTGCGTGAACGGTTAGTCGCCCGCTCCATCGGGGTTGAGCGCGAGAGCAAGATTTTACCTTTTAAACAAAAGTCCAATTCAGCCTCGTAAGTTTATGAACAACGAAGAAGCCAAATTGATCCTGCAAGCGTATCGCCCCGGCGGGCAGGACGCGAACGATCCCCGATTCCGAGAGGCGCAGGAGCAGGCGCAGCGCGACCCGGAACTGGCGCGGTGGTTTGCAAACGAGCAGGCGCTCGACTCGCGCATCAGCACCAAGGTCAAGGCGTCCATCACCCCGCCCGCGCACTTGAGATCACAGTTACTCGCGCAACGGAAACTCATTCGCCCGGTTGCCTGGTGGAAGATGCCCGCGTGGCAGCTTGCCGTTGCGGCGTGTCTGGCCATGCTCGTGACCATCGGCGTGTTGTGGTTCAAGTCAGCGGGTGAGACGCAGTTTGCTGCTTACCGCAACGAGATGGCTGATTTCGCAGGCCACAAGCTGGATCGGCTCGACCTCATGTCGCGTGACGTGCCGGAGCTGCGGCGCTGGTTGGCGCAAAAGGAATCGCACGGCGATCTCGTTTTGCCGGCCGGACTCGATGGCCGACCGAGCCTTGGTTGCCGCCTGCTCGATTGGAAGGGGCACAAGGTTTCGCTCGTTTGCTTCGAACTGGAAAATAAGCAGATTGCGCATCTGCTGGTGGTGGATAGCAGCGCGTTCAAGGACACACCCACGGAATCGCCGGTGTTCAACCAAGTGGGCAACGTGGCGACCGCCAGTTGGAGTCGCGGCGGCAAGACCTACGTCGTCGCTAGCAAGGAAGCCAGCCAGACCGACCTGATGAAGCTGCTTTGAACCCTAACCATGAGAAACGACACACTCTCATTCCGCCCCGAAGCCGCCACTAAACAACGCTACGCCGCCGCTGCCAAAGCGCCCGAGGCCGCGCTCTGCTGCCCGGTCGAATACAACAAGGACCTGCTCAAGATCATCCCGCCAGAAGTCATATAGAAGGATTACGGCTGCGGTGATCCGTCGCGTTACGTGAAGCCCGGCGAAACCGTGCTCGACCTCGGCAGCGGCACGGGAAAGATTTGTTTCATCGCTGCACAGGTCGTCGGTGAAAAGGGCCGTGTCATCGGCGTGGACATGACGGACGAAATGCTCGAAGTCGCCCGCCGCAAGGCTCCCGTCATCGCCGTTTTTGAATCAATGACCTCACGAGCGGGTTAATGACGCTACAAGGCTGGCGGTCACGGCGGCGACATACAATTCGCTTGATCTCCTCCTGGATCGAGCACGTAGAGATTGTGCAAATCATCCAGCGCGGAAAGGCCTTTGCAACTCTCTCCGCCGTTTCTGCCGCGGCATCGAAGAGAACGGTACCAAAACCTAACATCATGGCGCAGTTGCATGAGGTCTGGGGAGACAGGATGTTTTCCATAGATGAAGTCGCGGCGATGCGCGCGGCGGAACTTCAGGGAGAGGACGGATGATCGCCTACCCGGACACGTCATTCCTGCGCGCGATGTATCGCTTTCAAGCCAACTCGCAAAGGGCGGCAACGCGTCTTGCTCGAATGGCCGAGCCGTTGCACGTTTCCTCTCCGCTCCTTTTCGAGTTCCGGCAGCCTACCCGATGGCAGGTGTTTTTGAACTCGCGAGATCGATCGAAGGGCTTCGACCGGTCGGTCGCGCAGACGGCCTTGGCCAAGTTACGGGTCAAAATCGCCAGCGTGGCCTTGTTGTTGCGCCGGTGGACTGGGCGGATGTCGTCAGCATCGGGGAACATCTGTCCGCTCAGCATACGTGGACGCTTGGTTCCCGGGGCTTCGACATCCTGCACGTGGCCACAGCCCTTCATTTGGAAGCATCGGAATTCCTGACCTTCGCCCGAAACCAGAAAAGGCTCACCAAAGCCAAAGGTCTACGCGTGCCGCTATGACCGGTTGCTTAACGCCAGCCCCCGAGGATGGCTCCCATGATGATGAACGCAACGATCTGGTATCCGGCGTTGATGCCGATGTACGTCCAGGATTTGCCTTCGAAAAGTCCGATCATCGCGATGGCTGTCGCGACCCAGCCCACGCCCGCCAGCGCACCAGCGGCCACACCCCAGGCCAGCGTCGTCTTTTCGTCGGCCAAAAACATCGCGAGATTCGCCGCCATGATTAGCGCAAATACGGCGGAGCCGCCGAACGCGCGCGGTTTGCTGATCCGGCTGGCGTCCGCCTCGGTGAGTTTGTTTTCGCGCAACCAGGCTTTGCCGAAAAGCAGCGGTGAGTACCACAAGTCGCCGAGGAGGAACGTTGAAAAAGCAGCGGCGATGATCGGGAGCAGATGGACGTGTTCAGGTTTCATGTTTTAATAATGCGCCCACTTTACCGCATCACGGTCCGTGGTATTGGAAAAATGTTACCTGAGGTGGGAATCCGTCGGGGCAGCATCGGTAGGCTCGAAGGGCAGGAGTAGAATACTGCCTTGACCCATTCTGATGGGCGACGATTGCTGGCGCACGGCCGCCAGACACAAGATCAGCGAAGTCCTCTTTCGCCTCTGCGCCAACACCGAACTGCAGCGCGACGGTGATGAAAAGCTGAGTTTCCGTCGAACGCTGATCCCTTCGAGTCCAACCGCTCCAAGACTTTGCCAGTGCCCGACCGCATCTCCCGTTCTCAAGTGCTCACGCCCTCACGTTCTCACCCTCCCGTCTTCCCACAGTCTCCTCTTGCCGGGCCTGGCGGGCCGCGTATCCTGAAAACGGCGCGCGCGCTTGGTTCGATGCGATTTCATGTCCATACGCCTCCTCCTCCGCTCTCCGAGTACATCGGGTGGCTGTGGTATTTCGACGGGCTCGAAACAGATCACCACAAGGAGAAGATTTTGCCGGACGGGTCGATCGAATTGCTGATCAACCTGGATGAGACACCGCGCAAGTTGTTCGACAAGAAAGCGCCAAGCCACTGGAGGAGTTTTCGCGAGGCGTGGCTGTCAGGGCCCCAGACCGAGTTCCTGCTGATCGATTCGCTGCCAAAGTCCTCGATGATGGGAGTTCATATCAAGCCGGGCGGCACCGTCCTCTTTCTCGGCATGCCGGCGACGGAGGTGGCGGGGGCCGTCGTGGAGCTGGAGGCGATATGGGGAAAGCAGGGTTTGGAATTGAGAGAATCCTTGCTCGGGACTCCCGGGCCGGCCGCCAAGTTGCGCCGTCTGGAGGCATTTCTTCTTGGTCGGATGAGGAAACGGTTTGTCAGGCATCCCGCCGTCACCCATGCGCTCGAACAATTCACACGGGCACCCCATGAATCCACCGTAGGCCGCACGGCCGATCGCGTCGGGCTGAGCCGCCGCCGGTTCATTGAGGTTTTCCGCCACGAAGTCGGAATGACTCCGAAACGGTTCTGCCGGTTGCAACGGTTCCAGCGTGTGCTGCGTGAGATCGAATCCCGACGGTCGATCGACTGGGCCGACCTCTCCGCAGCATGCGGTTACTATGACCAATCCCATTTCATCCACGAATTCCAGGCGTTCTCAGGCATAAACCCGGCGGCCTACCTGGTTCAGAAGGGGGAGTATCTGAATTTTATCCCGATACGCGAAAAGCAATGAGCGCATTCTGATTTGCGATTTGAAGACAATAGGCAAGCGGTGCGAAACTTGCTGGAAAACATCCCACTTGGGTGTGGTGAAGGTGTTTGACGAACCCGGACCGGCTGGTACCGGACGTGTTCCACTGCGGTCCAGTTGTTCCCGTTTGACGGACTGCTTGGAAGAAATGCTGGAATGGTGAGGGAGGAGTCTTGGTCCTTGCGTCGCAGGCGCGCCGGTGGACGAAAGCGCGAGGATGAGGTCACGGACCGAGTGGAATAGGTCCCTGCCCTCCTACCCAAACCCAAATCGCAAATCTCAACGGGGTCACATTTTTACAAATACCACTTTCGATATAGTCGAAGATTTCGGATCGCGCCTGGTTGTGGATGACGAAATCGCGGCGGTAGATGACCTCCAGTTTGAGGGAGCTCCAAAAGCTTTCCATTGTGGCATTGTCGTAGCAGTTACCCTTGCGACTCATGGACGGAATTAGGTTGGCCTGGGTCAGTGCAGCTCGGAAATCACCCGACGCGTATGGAACGCCCCGATCGGAGTGGAAGAGGAGATTCGGCGGGGGATTGCGATGAAGCAGAACCATGCTGGGGCGTCGAGGACCAGGGCAGTGTCGATTGTGAAGAGCGGCGGCGGGTGGCACCGGTGGTGCTCACCCGGATAAACCCCCAACTCCCCCAGTCCACCTGCAGGCATTCCCCTGGCAGAAAGTGGAGCGTTAGGAAGGCTTTGGTGTATTTGGGTCTGACCAGGCGCACAGACTCCAACCCGACACTGTAGCCGATCGGCAGACCTTCCTGGTTAAGACGTTGGAGCACCTGTTGAGCGGTCAACTCGTGCTCGTGGAGCCAGCGTTTGATTTGAGGTTTGTAGGGGTCCAGCTCGCTGGTGCGATGGGGACGCTGGGGCAGCTGCCGACGTGAGGAGGCGGGTGACTGATTCCACCGATGAAACGCTCGTGCGTGCCGTCGGCTTGGGCGTCGCTACTTCCGGGCAATCTTCAACGCCTTGATCCTCGAAGCCAGCGTCGTGGGCCGCATCCCGAGCAGTTCCGCTGCGCCGTCCGCGCCGAAGATTTTTCCGCCGGTCTGCTGCAACGCCACCATGATGCTCTCGCGTTCGTGACGCTTGAGTTCGTCGCGCGTCAGCATCGTGGCTGACGCGGGGGCTTTGTTCGGCAAGGAAATTGCGCCGCTCTTCACGTCCGGCAGTTCGAAGCGCAGCGGGCCGCCTTGCGACAAAATCACCGCGCGTTCGACGGCGTTCTGGAGTTCGCGCACGTTGCCGGCCCAATCGTGCGCGGTGAGCTGGCTCATGGTGGCCTGTGTGACGCGCGGGGCGGATCGGTTCATGCGCCGCGCGGCGTGTTTCACGAAATGCGCGGCCAGCGGCGCGATGTCGTCGCGGCGCTCGCGCAACGGCGGAATCTCGATTGGAAACACACTGAAGCGATAAAACAAATCCTGCCGGAAACGCCCCGCCTCGACTTCTTTTTTCAAGTCGCGATTCGTCGCAGCGATGATGCGGACGTTGAGCTTGCGCGTCCGCGTGTCGCCCAGTCGTTCGATCTCCTGCTCCTGCAACACGCGGAGCAGCTTGGCCTGCATGGGCAGCGGCACTTCGCCGATTTCGTCGAGGAACAGCGTGCCGCCATCCGCCAGCTCGAAGCGACCCGGCTTGTCCCTCATCGCGCCGGTGAACGAGCCTTTGACGTGCCCGAAGAATTCGCTCTCGAACAAGGTTTCCGGCACGGCGCCGCAATTCACCTTGATGAGTGCGCGGCTTTTGCGCGGGCTGTTTTCGTGAATGGCGCGGGCAACAAGTTCCTTGCCCGTGCCGCTCTCGCCGGTCACAAGCACGGCGGCGTCCGTCGGCGCGACGAGTTGGATCTGCTGCATCACTTTCTTCAAGCCGGGGCTGTTGCCGATGATGTCGCCAACACCCAGCGCGGACGTGACTTCCTCGCGCAGATAATTGTTCTCCTCCTCCAGCCGCTCCTTGAGAAATTCAATCTCCTCGAACGCCCGCGCATTGGCGATGCTCACCGCCGCGTGATCGGCGAACACGCGCAGCCAGTCAAAATCCGGTTGCCCAAGTTCGCTCGTGTCGAAGATGGCCAGCACGCCGAGGACTTCGCCCCGAAAGACAAGCGGCTGCGCCGCGAAGGTCTTCACGCCCTCGCGCTGCATCCACGCCGGCTCGGCAATCCACTCCTCGTCGCCCCGCACGCCGGAGAGCAGCAGCGGCTCGCCGGATTTTCCGACGCGGCCAATTTTTCGCACGCCGAGCGGGAAGCGGCGGAATGCGCCGTCGAGCCGCGCGTAGTTTTGTTTCGCATCGCGCGCATTGCCTGCACTGGCGACGAGGTGCAGGCAGCGTTCCTGGTCGGGACACTCGGCGCGGAAGCGGCAAGACTCGCAGAGGTCGCCACGCTCAATCAGCCAGATGCGCGCGAGCACGACGTTGTGGCAGTGCGCGATGCCGCTGACGATGGCGCGCAGCACCTCGGACAGCGAACGGTTCTGCGCC
>CANLCA010000013.1 GCA_947487925.1 Verrucomicrobiales bacterium
CCCACCCGGGGGAACCGGCTCTATTCTCCTAGAATCAGACACGTTGTTGTTTACTTCCATACCATTTCACTCCATTCGATTGACAGTAA
The DNA here is from genome assembly GCA_947487925.1 of Verrucomicrobiales bacterium. Taxonomy (GTDB): domain Bacteria; phylum Verrucomicrobiota; class Verrucomicrobiia; order Limisphaerales; family F1-80-MAGS106; genus F1-80-MAGS106. Next base: position 90 of record CANLCA010000013.1, read on the forward strand.
GCATTTGCTGTGCGGTGCCGGTCTCGGAACTTGAAGCGAGCCAATCATCCTCGCCTGAACAACTGGCCCAATGTGGATTTCCAACCACGGCTCCGAGTCTGATTGAGCCGGCTTCTTCGGTGCTGAAATGCCCCGAACTTGACCAAGCCGATGCACGTCGCGAACTCAGGCTTTTCCAGCGCTTCCGTAATGCCCCCCACAGAGGCCGGCTTGCCCGCCGTCGCCGGGAGTTGGAAAATCCTCGAAGCAAGACGCTGGATCTCCGGGATATTCGACCCTCCACCGCAAAGGACGATTCCCCCGCGCAGATATTCCATCGTAGCCGTCTTTTCCAAGTCCTGCTCTATGAGTTCGAACATTTCTTCCAGCCGCATCACCATGATCCGGCGCAGGTGCTCCGAATTAAGCGTTCTCTCGGGCAACCCGTGGTCGCTTGGAAGGCTGAATGTCTGCCCCTTCAGAGAGTCCTCAACGATCGCCGAAGCCCGGCTGACCTTCAATTGCTCCGCGCGTCCGAGGGGCACCTTCAAACCGTACGCCAGATCATTCGAAATGTGGTCCCCGCCGATCGCGAGCACTCCGCTGTGGCGCACGATTCCGTCAGAGTAAACAACATATTCCGTTGCTCCCGCCCCAAGATCGATCACGAGAGTCCCCAGTTCTTTCTGTTCACTGCTCAGCACGGCAAGCGCCGAGGCAAGTCCGTTAAAAACGACCTCCTCCACCTCCAACTGAAGTCCTTTGACGACACGAACCGCGTTCTGCAGCCGATTAAAATTCCCATGCACCACGTGCACATTGGCTTCCAATCGAGCTCCCAACATCCCCACCGGCTGCTGAATACCCCCCTGCCCATCCACGCTAAAATGCTGACGAATGACGTGGATAACATGGTTTTCAGGAGGAATATTGATCGCCTTCGCGTTCTTGAGCACGTCCTTCACATCCTCCTCCCCGATTTCCCTGTCCGCGGAGACCACGGGATGCACTGCTCGATTGTTAAAACCACGGACGTGAGAACCGCTGACTCCCAGAAAAACACTGCGCACCTCGGCGTCCGCCATCTGTTCGGCTTCCACAATCGCGTTGCGGATGTCCTCCGAGGTCAGTGTCGAGTCCACGATCTCGCCCTTGCGCACCCCCCTCGACGGAGACTGCCCGATCCCCATCACGGCAAGGCCCCCCGCTTCGTTCACCTCGGACACCACGGCACAGACCTTGGAAGTGCCTACCTCCAAACCAACGATGATGGAATTCGATTCAAACATGCTTTTTCTTGTAGCGTGAAGGTTTCACCAACCGCTTGAAGGGCGGAGTCGTCGATGCCGTTTCATGCCATCGAACAGGCAGATTGTTGGTCACCGAGAGATCAAGAAAAGCGATGGAACGGGCGCCTCTGACCGCGGCTTCGTGCACCACACGCCACCGGCGCAGCTGCGTGTCGAACTCATCAATTCCAAACGTCACCTCTTGGCCCTGCGCTGTGGTCACCACAAGCACCCTTGGAAAGGAGACATCAATTCGAGCCAAGTCCACCAGTCCTGCCATCGGCGACACATCAAAACGACGGATCAAACGCAACGCCGCAAGCGCCTGGCTGCTCTCCAAGCGACGACCGGGCCTGAACTCAACATCCCGCACCCCTTCAAGAATCGGCAGGCTCTCCAGATCCACGCTGTTCGGTTCGCTCACGGCGACAAAGGCAGACCAAACCATCACATGGCCCGATTCCGAGATCACAAAATTATCGGAAACCAGCCGCTGCCCAGGACCGTCAGAATGATACCAGCGTACCCGAGCTATAGGCTCTCGCTCCGCAACCGTCATTCGCAGCGTGCTGGCAGGAACTCGCTCCATGGACACCGACTCAATCAACGGGTTCAGCTCCAGATCTCGTCGTGCCTCTTGCAGATCGATCCTCAGAAGATTCTCCCCCACCCCAATGCTCGCCCACCGGCGAATCTGCTCGGCGGAAATCACCCCGTCAGTTTGTATCTCCACTTTCCTGATCATGAAATCGTCGTTGGCAAAAACCATCTGGTTCAAAACCCACTCCCCTCCACGCCAAAACAGGAGCAACCCCGCCAGCAAAGCGAAGGCGGACACGAGCGTGGTGGCCACGGTTCTTAATTGCTTGCCGCGCGCGGCGGAGGACCGAAGTCGAACCTCGAGGAGTTTGTCGCGATCCGAACGCCGGCTCCGATTTTTGTTGTGCTGAAAAAGAGGCATTAAACAATGGATAAGATTACAAGAACAAATGCCCTCATGATGGAGAGGGGCCCCTTCGGGGACGTTCAAAAGCGATCCTCAGCATCCGGTCACAGAGCTCATCGAAGTCGATGCCCGCGGCAGCCGCAGCCTTGGGGAACAAACTGGTCTGCGTCATGCCCGGAAGGGTGTTCACCTCCAGGACGACTGGGGCGCCACTCGCCGTGACCATCACGTCCACCCGCGCATAGTCGCGCCCTCCCACCGCCGCGAAGGCACCGATTGCGGCGCTCTGAATTCTCTCCGTAACTTGATCATCGAAGGGGGCCGGACAGAGGTACTCGGTCAAACCAGGGCTGTATTTCCGCTCGTAATCGTAGCGCCCGTGCTTGGGCCTGATCTCCACGACGGGAAGCGCCGCCTGGCCTAAAATTCCCACAGTCACTTCGCGTCCCAAAACAAGTTCCTCCATGAGCACTTCCCCGTCATGCCGAAACGCCTCAGCCAATGAACCCGTCCATTGCTCCATCCGTTCGACGAATTGCAAGCCCACGCTCGAGCCCTGGCGAACCGGTTTCAGCACCACCGGTAATTCCCAGTCAGGTGGCAAGGCCTCATCGGGACTCCGAATCACATTGTGTCTCGCCGTCACAATCCCCCGTCGCTCGCAGCAGCTCTTCGTAAGAACCTTGTCAAACGCCACGCCGCTCGAAATAGCGTCACATCCCGTGTAGATCATCCCTAGCTCTTCAAGAGCCCGCTGCACCGTCCCGTCCTCTCCGTAGGTGCCATGCAGGGCGAGAAAGACTCCGTCCGTTCCCTCCGGCAAACGCCACCCAGGGGCCACTGGATCTAGTTCAGTCACAAGATGGCCCCGGCGACGCAAGGCTTCAGCCACCGCGGTTCCCGAACGCAACGACACCTCACGCTCCGAAGAGGGCCCGCCCAACAAGACCGTCACGCGCATTCGGGTTCCTCCTCTCCGACGATTTGGACTTCCGTTTCCAATTGGATCTGTCGTTCCTGCATCGCCTTTTCGCGGACGAGCCCGATCAAGCTCAGGACATCGCGCGCTTTTGCGGTCCCTTGGTTAATAAAAAAATTGCCGTGCACCTCCGAAATCTGAGCCCCGCCGACACACACCCCTTTCAGGCCCAGCTCCTGAATCAATCTCCCCGCGGAAATCGAGCCGGGGTTTTTAAAGATGCAACCCGCGCTGGGCGCAGCCGGCTGCGACTCCCACCGCTTGTTGCTTAGGGTCCGCATGCGTGCCTCGATTTCTTCCACCGAAGCCGAGCTCCCACGGAACACCGCGGAAAGGGCGATGTGCTGCTCGAAAAATCCACAATGCCTATAGCCCGCCTCCAAGGTCGATGCCGCGTGGATGGTGTCAATCCCCTGCCGATCCATCGCGCGGACAGACTCCACACAGTCGAACGTCGCCGATCCCATCGCGCCCGCGTTCATACGCAGCGCGCCACCGACGCTGCCCGGGATGCCTTCAAGAAACTCAAGCCCCGCGATGCCGCCACGCCTGGCCTCCACCGCGATGTGTTTTAATCTCGCTCCGGCACCGGCGGTCAGCACAGGGCCCGATGTCTGGATGCTCACGAACTCCCCGCGCGTGAGGCAGATCACCAAGCCCCGGATTCCACCATCCCGCACCAGCAGATTGGATCCACGACCCATCACCATCCAGCGAACAGGGGTTTCGTTGCAGAGCCTTAGGGCGTGCCCCAAATCCGCAATCGTAGCCGGCTCAAAATAAACGTCGGCGGGGCCGCCCACCCGTAAAGTCGTGCGTTTTGCCAATGGCTCGTGGCGGCGCACCAAGGCATCCTTCGAGCAGGCCTGGGACAATCCCTGGAACAATTCGGCAACTTCGCCCCCCAGACGAGGTGCCTCCACTTCAGTCGGCTGGGAGGGGGCACTCATCGAGTCCTCCTAGGACCGGGATCCACTTCGGCCACACCCAAGCTCAGCGAATGTTCGAAGCCCGGGGATGCTCTCCACAAGGGATCGCTAAGTTCCAGCAACACTCTGGCCACCGTGTCCGCGGCGTCCGCACGATGCCAATGTTCGAGGGATTCCTTCATTTTTTCACCCAATGCTGCAGGTCCAATCAACGCCTGCAAGTGCTCGGCCAGAAGCTCTGGGGTTGCTTCCGCCTGATCCATCAGGATCGCAGCGCCGCTCCTGGAAAAGGCCAGCGCGTTCGCGCGCTGATGGTCATCCGCCGCGTGAGGGTAGGGCAACAGAATTGAAGGAAGTCTCATCGCTGCCAACTCCGCAAGGGACGAACCCCCTGCCCGGCTGAGCGCCACATCCGCGGCCCCCATGGCCCACTCCATCTCCGTTAGAAACGGGCGCGTCACCGCCTTCGCACCAAGGGCCCGATAGGTCTCGACCACTCCCGCCAAATCTTCCGCCCCCGAGAGGTGGACATACTGCAATTCTGGGAACTTCTTTACCAGGAAGGGCAGTGCTGTCCGCATGAGCTGGTTGAGCCCACGGGCACCCTGGCTGCCGCCCACCACGAGCAAAACAGGTTTCGCGGGAGCCAGTCCAAAGGAGATTCTGCATGAACCAGGATCCAAAGGTTCGAACTGCGGACGGACGGGCATCCCGGCAATCCGCACCGGTTTGCCCGGAAGCAAATCAGCCGCTTCGGGGAAAAAGAGGAATACCTCGTCCGCCAGGGATGAAAGCCACCGAGTTCCGCGACCAGGAATCGCGTTGGCTTCATGAAGAAACACCCTGGCCCCAACCCAACGCCCCGCAGCCACTGGCGCGGCACTGGTAAAGCCGCCCATGGCCAGAACCGCAAGGGGTTTCTGCTCCATAAAACGGCGGCGCAAATCACGGAACGAGGAGATAAAACCCGCTGTGCTGCGCAGGAATCGCGCCAGCGAACCCCGACTCGCCGAAGCTTCTCCCAGGGTCCAGATCTCCATGTTCTGGACAGCGCCCACAGCCCTCTGATCCACCTCCTTGCCAGAAACCACCAACGCAACTCGGGCACCGGCTTCAACCAGCTTCTCGCCCACCGCGATACCGGGAAACAAATGCCCGCCGGTCCCGCCGCAAGCGATGACGTAAAAAGGCGCGCCGGCTCCCATTATGAAACGTCACTCCTTCCGAAGCCGCCTCCCGCGGCAGGGCGCGGTTCATCAACATCCGACGGCGCCCGCATTGCGACGCTCAAGATCAACCCCACCGCCGTCAGCATCATGGCCAAATTCGACCCCCCAAAACTGATGAACGGAAGAGACAGTCCCTTGTTCGGAAACGCGCCCGTCACCACGCCCACGTTCATCAATCCCTGGAGCCCAATCAGGAGAGTGAGCCCGCTGGCGATGAAAAATCCAAACCGGTCACGAGCCCGGCAAGCCACATAGATGCCGCTGCAAATAAACACGGCGAACGCGAGCACGACTCCCAGCGTTGCCACCAGCCCAAATTCCTCCCCGATCACCGAGAAAATGAAGTCCGTATGATGCTCGGGAACCCACCCGAGTTTCTGACGCCCACTCCCGAGTCCCAATCCAAAAACACCGCCTGACCCAAGAGCGATAATGGACTGGTGCACCTGATATCCCGAAGTGGTTTTTGTCCCCTCGAGATCCAGCCAACTCAGCACGCGCGACAGTCGGACAGGGTTCGTGTAGATGGCCAAGGCAAAGGAGGCGATTCCCAGCGCCACAGGCGGCGTGATGAACAACCATCGCACTCCTGCCACCAGCAGCATCGAACCGCTCACCGCAGCCAAAAGCGCCGTCGTCCCGTAATCCGGCTCCGGGAACACCAGCGCCAAAATCAGAATGATTCCGGCTCCGGGCACCACCAGCCCATCCACGAACCTGTGCATGGTTCGCTGCTTCGCTTCCGCGTAATGGGCCAGACAAACCACCAGAACCAGTTTTGCCAGGTCTGAGGGTTGAAAACTAAACCCCCACAGGTTCAACCAACGGCGGGCTCCCCCTGCCTTCACCCCAATATGAGGCACCAAAACCAGGGTCAGAAGCACCACGGTCAAACCAAACAATGCCCACGAAAAACGTTTCAAGTGCCGATAATCCACCGCGACGGCCAAAAAGCACCCGATCAACCCGAGGCTCATCGCAATCATCTGCTTCTGCACGAGGCTCGCGCCCATGCTCGCGCTGTAGAGCACCACAACTCCTAGCGAGACCAAAGACGCGACGGATGCCGACAATAATGTGATGGCCAGTTTCAAATCAGTTCGTGCTCGGTGTGACCGGCGCCGACGCCGTCTCCTTCGGGGCCGACGCCGCCATCGCAGGGATTTTGAGCTTCTGCCCGGCATGGATCCTGTCGGTCTTCAGCCCGTTTGCGGATTTTAGTGCCTTCACAGAAACTCCGTGGGATTTGGCGATTTTGATCAATGAATCCCCGGATTTCACGGCATAATCCCCACCGGCCGCCGACTTGTCCGCTCCGTTCGTGCTGGACCCTTTGCCAACCGTCTGCTCGGTCGGACTCGCTTGGGGCGGCGGGACCTGGATTCTCTGGCCAACCTTGAGGCGTGCCGCATCGACACCGGGGTTCGCGGCCAAGATAGCCTTCAGACCGACGCCGTGGCTCTTGGCCACTTTTGCGAAACTGTCCCCAGCCTTGATTTCATATTCTGAGGTTGCCTGCGTCGAGGGAGCATTGGGTGGTTCGGTCGCAGGCGGAAACCCCTGCGCGACAGCGTTCGTTCCAGCCCCCACTTCCGGCGCAGGAAACTGCGTCGGGCTGGAAACCACATTCGAGGCCGGGTCGAGGCTTTTGTAATAATTGGGGTTCTCCTGCGGCAAACCGGAATCGTTCGTCGCAGCGGGCGTGCTCGAGTTTGCCGTCTTGGTGGTCTCACCAGGTTTGCATCCTTGGATGAGTATGCCACCCAAAAAGACGACGTGGACGCCGACAATAAAAGCAATGATCCGGATGTGGGAGCGTTTCCGGCCTTGTTGCTCCAGAGGCGATTGGGATGGGGTTGGGTCGTTCGGGATTGAGTTCATGGCGTTGCTTTGCCCGTTTCACGGGCGGGTGTCAGAGGAATTAGGGTTGCGGTTGTGTCCGTGGGGTTCAAACTTCTCGGACCGGGGGTTCTCCGACACCACCTCCGGGACGAAAGTCCAGACACCATCCCCCGGGCAACGGGGCCGCGGAAGGGCGGGTGTCCAAAGTAATAATGAAAAAATTGTCGTCGGCTTGTCATGGTCAACGGATCTTCAAAGTGCTGAGGGCAATGACGGCAAACAAGACACCCAAAATGTAGAGCCGTGTGACAACCTTGGACTCAGGCCAGCCAAGTTTCTCGAAATGATGATGAACTGGTGCCATCAAGAAAATGCGCCGCCCGGTGCCGTATCGCTTCCGCGTGTATTTGAACCAACCCGTTTGGAGTATCACGGATAAGGCCTCCAACACGAAGACACCCCCAGCAATAAAAAGCACAAATGGCTGACGAATGAGAACCGCCACAATACCCAAAGCCCCTCCGATCGCGAGAGAACCTGTGTCCCCCATGAAAACCTGAGCAGGATGACAATTGTACCACAAGAAACCAAGGCAAGCCCCGAACAAAGCCGCGGTAAAGACCGTCAATTCCCCCGCTCCAGGCACCATTGGCACCTGCAGATACGAAGCAAAACGTGCATTGCCAGCAACATAGGTAAAAACTAGAAAAACCGAGCAAACGATCAAGGTGCACCCGATCGCCAACCCGTCGAGCCCATCCGTCAGGTTGACCGCATTGGAACTGCCCACGATGGTTGCCAGCACCAGTATGACGCCCACCACCGCAGAATCCTCCACGAGTGGATGTTTGTAAAATGGAATCATCACGTCAGTGACGATCAGGCGTGTCTCAGGCACCCACCAGAGATAAAGTGCGATAAACGCCCCCAGCGCGCACTGAACCCAGAGCTTGGCCTGGGATTTAGCGCCCCGGTTGTTCTGCTTTGTCACCTTGAGGTAATCATCGTAAAATCCCAGTGCAGAGAGCACGACGAGCGAGAGCAGCGTCAACACGATCAAAGAGTTCCATTGCGCCCAAATAAGGGTCGATAAATCGAGCACCAACACCACCAGCACGCCCCCCATAGTCGGCGTGCCCGTTTTGTCGATGACCCTGGCCTTCAAGCCCCCACCTTCCTCTGCTTTATCCTTGTAGCTTTGGCCGAATTTCAGTTCTTTAAGCCAGACGATCACCCGCGGCCCGAGCCACAAACTCATCAGCAGCGCCGTCAGGGCCGCCCCCGCGCTGCGAAAAGTGATGTATCGGAATACCCGGAACCCAGAAAGGGCAGACTCCCACGCCGTGCCTTCGCACCCGGTCAACACAAACTGGCTTAGATAGTAAAGCATACGCTAGGAGTTCGGCTCTTCTGGTCCGTTGCTTTCCAAAAACTCCCGCAACGCTTTCCCCACGAACTCCAGTTTGGAAGCCCTGGAAGCTTTGATCAGCACCGCGTCACCTGCGCGCACGAAAACCCTCAAAGCATTCGCCGCCTGCGTCGCGTCACCAAACTCGCTCACACTCGAAAGCCCCCCGGAACGCGCACCCTCCGCCATCAAACCTCGCATCTGGCCCACCGCGATCAGATGGTTGACCCCAGACCTCGCCGCCTGAATGCCGACCGCGCGATGCGCGGCCTCGGAATGCGATCCGAGTTCGGCCATGTCCCCTAGGACCGCCACCCTCCGCGTTATCACAGGCATCTCCCCCAACGTTTGCAATGCAGCCGCCATCGAATCCTCGTTCGCGTTGTAGGCGTCATCCAGAATCTGTATCCCCCCCGCCCTCCACAGCTGCAATCGCATCGGGGCGGGCGCACACTCAAGAAAGCCTCGTTGGATCGCCTCCCGATCTATCCCTTCCAGAGCCGCCACCACCAAAGCCAGCACCGCGTTGACCGCCTGATGTCGCCCCACGTGTTGGATTCGATAATCCCCGCAAACGTTTCGCAAGGGGCCTTCCACCTCGAAACAGACGCCGTCTTGCTCGAACCGATAATTTCCAAGCCGCCATTCGTTCCCTCTGCCAAACCCCACCTTGATCACCTTCGCTCGTGTCCGCGAAATCACACGTTCCACTCCGGGCGTATCGCCGTTCACCACGAGCAAACCCTCCGCCGGGAGAACCTCTCCGATCCATCCTTCCTCCTGCGCAACTCCCTCCTCGCTGCCAAAATGCTCCAGATGCTCCCGTCCAAGGCTGGTCAGGACACCTATGCTGGGCCTTACCATTCGCAACAACGGCGCCAGCTCACCGGGATGATTAGTGCCCACCTCGGAAACCACATACCGGGTTCGTGAGTCCATTCGTAGCAGCGTCAGCGGAACTCCAATGTCGTTGTTGAAGCTCGCTTCGCTCCAGATTGTTTCGCCAGCCTGCGCCAGCAAACGTCCCAGGAATTCCTTGGCCGTTGTCTTGCCGTTGGAGCCCGCCACCGCAATGATCGTCGGGTGATGGCCCATCCGATACGAAGCCGCCAGCCGGCCGAGAGCCTCCCGGGGATCGTCAACAAAAAGCAGCGGCATCGCGCCCGCCACGGCAGGCTCGCATCCACGGCGCACCAAGGCCGCGCAAGCCCCGGAACTCGCCGCCTTCTCCACGAACGCATGGCCGTCAAAATGGTCCCCCGACAAGGCGATGAAGAGATCACCGCGCCTGATCCGCCTGGAGTCAGTGCACACCCCATGAACTTCGACGTCGGCGGCTAATTCCTCCACCAAAGCCCCACACGCCCGAGCAATGGAATCAAGTGTTTTGGGTGTCATCAAATCAGGATGGGGTGTCTAGGGCTTTTTGCCCCCAACGCTTGGAACACCCCCCACCGCCAGCGCAGCCCCGAGGGGGGGTCTCGGCGAAGGATGGATGTTCAAATAGTTCGCCGCCCGCTCGGCGATCGCTTTGAATATTGGTGCCGCGCTCGCGCCGCCATAATAAACGTTCCCCGCGGTCTTGGGCTCGTCCAGAAAGATTCCGATGCAGATTTCAGGGTCCTCCGCCGGCAGGAACCCGATGAAGGATGAGAAATATTTTCCGACCAAATAACCTCCGTTGCCTGCCTTCCGGGCCGTGCCCGTCTTGCCGGCCACCGTGTAGTGCTCCAAAGCCGCCTTCGCTCCAGTCCCGTGCGGGCTCGCCGCCAGCATCAGCGCCTCCGTCATCTGCTTCGCGGCGCGAGGCGACACGACCTGCCTAACAACCTGGGGACTGTAGTGCGCGACCGTATTGCCCTGGTCGTCCAAAATTCGCTCGACCAGCATGGGCCGCATCAGCCGTCCCTCGTTGGCAATCGCGCACATCGCCATGGTCGTCTGAAGCGGCGTCGACGCCACTTCGTGCCCCATCGGAACACGGGAAATGGAAAGTTTGCCCCACCGATGCAACGGATGCACGGTCCCGTTGACCTCCCCAGGCAGGGGAATTCCGGTCCGCTGACCAAAGCCGAAATCCATGACGTGCCCGTGCAACCGTTTCGCCCCCAGCATGATCCCGATCTTGGCGGCCCCAATGTTCGAGGATTTGGCTATGATCTCATCGACTGTCAACACTCCGTAATGATGAGTGTCATGAAGCCATTTGCCGGCGTAGGAAAAGCGGCCATTCTCGCAATCGAATGGATCCGTCGGCGACACCAAATGGTCGCTCAAAGCGCCAGAAACAACGACAATTTTAAAAGTCGATCCAGGCTCGCTCGTATCCGCAATGAGCCGGTTCCGTCGGGCTTCGGGCGTCGAATCCCCAGGGTTGTTCGGGTCGAAAGTCGGTCTTCCAGAAAGAGCCAGGATCTGCCCCGTCTTGGGGCGCACCACCACCACGCCAATGCTGATCGGATTCAGTTTCTCCATGGCTCCGGCAATCTCGGACTCCACGATATCCTGCACCCCCAAGTCCACCGTCAAGGCAACGTTCTTTCCCGACTGTGGAGCCACGTCCTGCTCTCGAAAAGCCAGCAACTCGTTCTCCCGGCGATCCGTCTTGCTTTCACGCCATCCTTGAACCCCACCCAATGTCTTGTTCAAAATCAATTCAACCCCGTCTTTCCCTTCAGACCGCAGAACTTTTCCGGCTGAAGTGACGACTTCCTCCATACCAACAAACCCCAGGATGTGAGCCGCCAATTCATTATTGGGGTATTCCCTCAGCTGGTCCTCAACACGGTCCACAAAAATCGAACTCGTACGAAGGTCCTTTAGGGCGCGCCGTTCCTTTTTTGTCAGCGACGATTCCTTGACGGCAAAATCCAAACTCAACATGGCTTTCTTGATCTGTGACCATTCCTCCTCGCGAACCTTTCGCTTCAGGACGACGTACTCGACCGGGAGCATCTTCTGCTTCGCGTCTTTCCTCGAGTTCACCCGTGTGCGGCGTTGCAATCTTTCCTCCAGAGCCGAGGGAGCAACGCCCAAAATCGGGGCCAGGGTCTTAGCAACCAGCGCCCGGTGGGTGAGGAGGAGTTCTGGGTTGGCGCAGACGGTTTTGACGAAAATGCTTGAAGCTAACAAATTGCCTCGGGCGTCGTAGATCTCCCCCCGGCGCGGCTCTCGAACGAGCGATTTTTGAGTGTTCACCTGCGCCAGGTTTTTCAACTCCTCGTGGCGCACTACCTGGATGAGGACAAGGCGGGCACACATCCCAGCAAGACCCAACACGACAACCATGGAGATCAGCAGTAATCTCCTAAGTTGCATCGGACTGGCATTCATAACGCTGCGTCGGCGCTACCGGAAAACGACTCAAGGGCTGACTCTGGAGGTCGAAGCTTGCGTGAGAAGGGTGTTCATCGACTGCCACCGGCTTCCGTCCCGGGGTTCCTGCAGCAGCAACACCTGGTCAGGATGGGTCATGCCCAGGTTCAGATTGTGCTTCATGATGAGCGATTTGAGCACGGCGGGGGATTTCAGATACGCCGACTGCTTCTCCAATTCGCGATTCTCCCGGGTCAATTGTTCCAACCGTTTCTCCCCCTCAACAATCTTGCGACCCAACAACACCACCTGAGTTTTGTGCCAGACATACCCCACCCCAACCCCTCCGATGGCGGCGCAAATCAGAATGGCCTTCAAGGCGGGGCCGAATCGGACCGCTGCTGATTGGTTCCTTCGATTTCTTGACATACGTTTCAGGGGCTTAGTTTTTATGGGGCATTTTCTCCATCACTCGCATCTGGGCGCTCCGGCTCCGAAGGTTCTCTTCAACTTCCTCCGCGGAGGGTTGGATCGCTTTTCTCGAAACCCACCGCGACTCGGGGGATCTCGGACGACGGAGCTCCGGGACATCTTGGGTGATCCCGGCCGGAATCTCGTAATCTTTTTCAAGCCGTCGCCCAAAAAGTTTCACCAGCCGATCCTCGCCGGAATGAAACGTGATCACCACGAGGCGTCCCCCCGGCCGCAGACAATCCCAGGCAGCCGTCAACCCCCTCTCCAACGAACCCAGCTCGTCATTGACCGCCATTCTTAATGCCTGAAATACCTTGGTCGCAGGATGGATCGGGCTCCAGCCGCCAGGGCTCGATCGCTCGATGAGCTGAGAGAGTTGCATCGTGGTCTTCAATGTTCCGCGTCGCTGCGAGATCGCCTTTGCGTAGCGACGGGCGTGGCGTTCCCCACCCAGTTCAAAAAACAGCTTTGACAGTTCCCGCTCATCCCAATGCTCCAATATGTCCACCGCTTTCAGAACCTGACGATCATCCTGCCGCATGTCCAGGGGCCCTTCTTTGTTCACGCTGAACCCGCGATGCGCCCAGTCAAGCTGCGGGGAACTCACACCCAAATCCAATAAAACTCCATCCAGCCCGCCCCGTGGCACCCAGGCGCCAAGTTCCGAAAAATTACACCGCCGTAGCTCAAATCGACCTTCGTAGGCCCCCAACCGCTTCCTACTTTCCTCAATCGCGTCCCCATCCCGATCGCACGCGAAAAGCCACCCATCCGGAGCGGACATCCTCAAAATGCCCTCCGCGTGCCCACCCCCACCGACGGTTCCGTCCGCGTACCGTCCCCCGGGAAACGTCTTCAGCATCTCCAAGGCCTCGGCCATCAGGACCGGCGTATGTGCGTATGGATTCACGAGTTAATCGCCCTGGTTGATCCGGAACCCACGGCGTTTTCATGAAGTCAACGCCTCTGGTTGAACAGTCGAAGCAGTCGGCTCGGCCGCCGCTAGCGACCCCGCCGCCTGCTTCCCAGGCCCGGGCGGCCGTCGCAAGGACAGGATCTCAACCCCCGAGTCGTTCAAATCGTTCCGCACTACGGAGACCTGGTTCAGAAGGTTGTTCGCCTGGTGACTTTTTCGATTCTCGAGGACTTCGGTCTGAAAGGCGATGGCTCCCTTGAGCGTTGGCTTCGGCGTCGGAAATGGGGATCTTACCTCCGGTCGCACTAACGAGGGCTTCGAGAACGGAAGCTGGATCTTGAACCCGAGAAAGCTCAGTTCCCGTCTCGGCTTTTCGAACACGGGGTTCTGCACTGAGGCTGTCGCCCCCTCCTCGCTCTGAGCCCTCGGGGCCTCACCACTGCTATTGCCAAACTCAGGCAATAGGTTATTCTTTCGCATCCGGTAGCGGGTGCTACCGTCGCTGAACCAAATGAAGCTCCGGTCTAGGGCTAATAACTTGCGAAGATTCATCGAAAGCCTTGGGTTCGGGGTTTAGAAGAAGGTTGCGTCTAGATCGAAAGGACAAAATTCCTTGTGGCCTCGAAGTCGATGGTCCGGCTCTTTTCGAACAGCTCCGGGTTCCAAATCTCAAAACAATTGAACACACCCACCAAAGTGGCTTCAGCCTTGAGACCCGCCTCCTCAGCGAGCCAACTGGGCAGCGTGATACGCCCGCTATGGAGCTTCACGAGCTCCGAATCCCCTCCATACCTCCGGCGAAGGGCATCCCGATGAGGGTCGTCCTTTGGCATTTCCTCGAACCTTCGTTCGAGCTTCTCCCGCCCGTCTCTATCCAAGACTCTCAAACATTGCCCCACGGGGTGCTGCCAAAGAACTACCATGTACTCCGCTTCCGGATCTTCACTTCTCCATTTGCTGGGTACCTGGGTACGCCGTTTCTCATCAATAGCAAAATTGAACCTGCCACTGTAATGATTCGATTTGGCACTGGCATCGCTCATCGTTCGAAACTCTCACGGGAAAGCAACCCTCAGGGCGACACTTCGTGATGTTTCTGTGACATTTTTTGACACTAAAGCCCTCGTGAGTCAATCGGCATTCTCAAAAAACTGAATCTTTTTTGATCGGCTCTATAAAACTGATATTTAAATCAAGTGTTTTATAACA
>CANLCA010000014.1 GCA_947487925.1 Verrucomicrobiales bacterium
CGCCCCTCGGAGGGATGATCCAAGGGGCGCACGGATGCCGCTTCCTTAACGAACGGCGGAGTCTGCTTTGCCTGGCGCGCTCGCCGTGCCCGTGTTTCGTAACGCATTCTTGGGCAGGCTGGCTCGGTCGATCTTGCCTTTGAACTTCAACCGTCCGCCGTTCGCGGCCTTGATCTCTTCCACGGCCAGGACGAGCGAACAGCCGTCGAGTTTGTCGAGCTCGATGGCTTCCGCCTCGTCCTTCGTGGGAGTGTAATCAAAGGCCTGCTTCAGCTTCATCCCTTCGTGGGCATGCCGATCCAAACAATTCAGAATCGTGACTTGTCGTTCGTCCCGAGTGTCACGAAACCAAACCTCATTGGAAACGCCCGCCACATAAACTTCGATTTTCATAACTTTCCTCCATGATCGCGGCCAAGTTGTGAATCCCCACGTTGGCCGCCACGTCGGGATACTCCTGCGCGGAACATTGCGACAAGACGCCGCGTGCCCCTCCAGGAATTCGTTTGGCCGCTCCTTTTAGCCCCCGGCCCCATTTTTCCGTCGTTTCCGAGTTGTGCGCCGCGAAGGATTCGCAAGCGTTCGCGGCGCTGGGTGTGAAAGGACAGAAAAATGGGGAGTCGCCCGCGGTCAAACCAATTCCCGGAGCCGTCCCGCTCGCGGCGGCGTGGTGACGAGGCTTGCGACCCACCCGAGTCTGGAATAACGTGCGGGAGCAATGAGACCATTTTGGGCCATGCCTGCTCAACCGCCCCGCCCATGAAACTCGAATATACCGTCCAGATCTGGCGAGAGGACAAGCAGTTCGTCGCCCGTGCGTGGCCGATAGACGTTGCCAGTTCCGGGGAAACACCCGAGGCCGCGCGACTTGCTGTTGATGAAGCCGTGACAACCTTCGTCCTGGCGGCATCCGACCACGGAACATTGCAAGATGTCCTGGAAGAGTCTGGATACCACCTGGTGCTCGGAGAGTGGAAACGCCCGGAGTGGAGCAGCATCGAGCACCGCAGCGTCTTGGTGGAAGTGTAAGCCGCACGAGCACGTATGGTGAGAGCCGCTTGCCGCACTCTGCTTTTGTCAGTAACATGATTCGAAATGAAATTCCGCTTGTTAGTCGAGTTTGACCCGGAGTGCCAACGCTGGTCGGCGGTTTTCCCGGATTTGCCCGGTTGCGCCTCGGCAGGGGACACGGAGGCCGAGGCCGTCGAAAACGCCCACGAGGCGCTGGAGTTGTGGTTCGAACCCTCCCCGCTCGAAGTGAAGACCGGAGCGAAACTCATCGAGCTTTCCCTGCCCTGAGCAAGAAGCTTCCAGTTTGCGACGCTCATGATGTTGGACGCGTGCTGAATCGGCACGGGTTCCTCATGATTTCCCAAAAGGGGAGTCACCAAAAATGGCACCACCCGGACGGCCGCCAAGTCATCGTGGCTGGACATGGCAGCAAACCGATTCCCCCCGGAACGCTGAAAGCGATCATCCAAGGGAGCGGCCTCGACGCGGATGATTTCAGATAGGATTCCGCTCCCCCTGCCCAGGTGAAGCGAGTTGAGCCGACCGGCGGATCTCATTTCGCCCGTCCCTTCGACGGCTCGCCCGTTGATTCCACTATGGCCACAATTGCGGCCCGCAGCGGAGCACTCAGGTCATCCCAAGCGGCAACGATCCTTCGCAGTTCCGACGGGAGAACTTTTTCCTGTGCGCGTATTTGTGTATACCCTGTTTGGGACGATGACGGAATACACTGCGAATCAACAGCTTGCGAAATTGATGTCGAGGGTTCGAATCCCTTGGCTCGCTCCAATCCTTCTTCTTAATTCCCAAACGCTTACCCGGATAGCGGCGGTGTATACAACCGTTATTTATGTTTCGTGACCGTGCGCGATAAGTGTATAAATACCCTATAACCATTGATTATAATGCACATTGTCAGGATTTTATCAAATGTCATGGAAATGAACAGAAACGCAATTGCACTGCAGCGGTCTGTCGCACTTCGGGAAAACCATTGATGGAGGATTCGGACCGCGCGAGGAGCTAGCTGACCTACTTTGGCATATGTTTTTCTGCGGTGGAATGCGTCGCTTTTTTGCCCCTTCGCAAACTGACGCCCCCCTCCCCGTGCCCCATGCTTTGTTGTCGGCAACTGCCGACAGGACGAGTGACATTAGTCATATTAATACATATATATAATACATGCTACTAACATCTTCCAAGCGACTCCTTCTGTATATGTCGGCAAACCTCTCGCCCGGTTCCCTATGTGTTTCCTTCAATGCACTCTCGCTCTTGTATCCGCCGTCGTGTACTCGCTGGTCGTTGCGATCGTTCCTGGGGCATCCTGGGGTGGTTACAGCTTGATCGCAGCTCGCGGGAAGAGGAGGATACGCCCCATGTTCACCCCGTTGCGTCTCTTGTCATTGTGTTCTTGCCTGGGTTTCCCTTCGATGGCACTTCAGTGCCCGCAGGAAAGCCGCGACTAGGGGCAGGAGATCCAGTGGTTCGAAAATCTGGAAGTTGCGCTTGTGGCCGGCCACCAACTCGTCGCTGGCGGCCTCGGGAAATCGCCCGAGTCGATTGCCGCCCGTCCCGCAGGCGCGCATGGGATTCAGGATAATTTCGTGAAAGTTTGACGTCATGTTGACGGCACCCTTTTTCGTAGCGGGCATGATAGAGAATTTGCTCCAGCCAGCCGTCGGTCACCTTGATGCCACATGCTTTGGTCCACGCTGAACCCGGAGTGTTTCCATGAGCGGATGTTCTGGACCACCTCTTCGGTGATCTTCCCTTGGGCCAGCAAGAGCTTGAACGACTGTACCGATCTCTGCTTCATCACTCCGCAGGAATCCATTCACTGCGTGCGAGCGGGTTGGTCTTCGCTTTCTCGAAGCGCTCGTGGATCTGCGGCCACACCAGCGAGGTGCCGATCAGAAACGAGTGGAGAAATGGAGCTTCATTTCGCCCCTGACACGCTCGGGTCTTTTCTCATCACAAGATCGAGATGTCCCAATTCCCGGAGTTGTTCCGGCGATAGTCGTGAGAGGTTGACAAGTTTGCGGTGCTCCCGCGCCTTCGGCCAGCGTTTCAAGTTCACAAAGGCTTCAAACGCAGAAAAGTGCAGTGCATCCCACTCCTGCGGACTCAGTGGTGAATTTGAGGCAGCCTCCAAAATGTTTACCGAGTCATCCCAACGGCCGCTTAAGTTCAATGCGGCAGCGCGGTTCAATTTCACACTAGAAAGATCCGGATTCCGCAAGCTGAGATCGAATGTCCGCGCGACTGCCTCCTCCGGGGAGATCCGCGCAAAACAGAGAGCTGCGGTGTAATTGATTTGTGCCCGAAGATCCTGCGGTCTGAGGGCGAGCGCGGCCTGGGTCGACTCCAGCAACAGCGCACTGTCTTCTGATGCGAGTGCGGCCGAATTCATAGCTTCGAAAAGTTCATAGGTTTTCACCTCTCGCGCTCGTTGTTCCTTGAGAATGGAACTGGCCACCTTGGCAAAGCCGAGCCGGACCAGTTCGCGGGAAATCTCGATCGCAACGGATTGAGCATGAATTCCCGCCGCTGCAACCTCTTCAAACGCGCGCAAGGCCTGCTCCGAGCGCTTCTCCCCCACAAAAGCCCGGCCTTCGGCATAAAAGCTCATCCCCCGAAATCGCGACGGAAAAGCCTTGTCCGTGCGCAACCGCAGCGCCAGTTCCTGCAGAGGCGACCAATTTGCTTCATCCACCAACATTGAAATATAGCCCATCCACAACTCCTCAACTGGGGGGAATTGCTCCAACCACTTTGGGAGAGCACTTCTCAACGTCTTGTTCATTCCCAGAAGCTGGTATGTGCGAACCAGCATGAAAACTTCAGGCAAATCACGAGGCGATGCCCTGTAAGCCTCGGCGATCGATACGGCCTTAGCCTTTTTACCTTGGCCGGCGAGTAGAACCCAACCACGCACATGCTCACCCAGCCTCGCTGCTCCAGTTTGCTCAAGACGTTGAAGCGCCTCCCAGTACTTTTCCACATTCCTTTGGTGTTCGTGAACCGCAAGTGCCAGCCTCAGCGCCACGGTTCCAAGAACCGGATCGTCGAAGGCATTGCTCAGGGCAACATCTGGGCTTGTGGAATCGACTTGTTTTCCTCCCCAGCCTGCCGTGTAAGCGCGGTAGTAAAGAATCAGTACCTTGTCCGGGGCAAAACGAGCCGTGCCGCCCAGTCTTCCCCATTCCGCAATAAACTGCCCGATCAATCTCTGATCGAAAAGGGCCTTCAAATAAAAGCGCGCCAACAGTGTGGACGTGGTCACCATTCCAGGATTCTTCCCGAGAATCTCAAGCGATACGGCCCCGGCTTCCAGTCGATCCAGGACGTGGACCGCGAGTTCCAAGTCTTCCATGTTTCCGGGAGAGAGTTCCTGAAGCCATACAGAATATTGCAACAGAATCGCCGAAGTCGATGGCGATAAGGGAAATCTTTCCCCTGCCTTCAGAAATCGGCGCAGGATCAGAAGGTCCCCTGGGTTGTTCGCGAGCGCCATCTGATACCCAACCAGTGCCTGGTCCGTTTTTCCAGCCAGTAACTCTTTCTCAGCGCTCCTCAAGAGCGCTCTTGCCTGGAGCCAATCCAACACGGAAATGCGAATCTCGCGTTCGAGACCCTTGGGAGCGACATTCCACACCTTTGGCAGCGAAAGCCCGACCGTCAAAACCGTGGCAACCAATCCAAAACATGCGAAACGGAACCAGGACGAAGAAAACCAAACACGCACACTGAACTGAAGGGCCGGAAATCCTACTAATCGGTTGATGATTTTACGTCGTACTAATCGTACTATTCGCTTGATGAATGTACGTTGCGTGGCACCTTTCATTCACTGGGTAATCCCTGTATAGAAGATCCCCCACCCCACCCCGCAAAGTCAACTCAAAAAGGGAAGTTCTAAAGCACCCCAAATTCACCGGTTGTCCAAGGGTTTGAAGGTTCTGCGCGTCAGTCGGCAACCGGGTCTGCATATTGCCGAAAATCTCTGGAATGTTGAGGCAAAGGCAGACAGCGACCAGGCAGGCCAGCACTGTTGCCTCCGTTCTCAAGCCCAAGTGCCTTAGACCTTCGCCTGGGTCGCATCGCATCTGCATCGCCCGCCAGGGTGTGTGAGACTGTCCCCAGGCTTCCAAACACAAGACCCTCGCGATGAACAAATCCGGCACTCTTCCTTGGTCTTTTTCTTTCCCTTGATTCGATTCGGAATCGAGTCTGCTGTTTCACAACTTCCACCAAGATTTTAGATTCCGTCGACCATCTGACAAATTGCGTTGTGTGGGAAGAGAATCCGGTGCGGCACCAACAAAAACCAACTTGAAGTTGATTGATTACGATTTCATGCTCAATAGTGGCTTTACGTGGATTAGAATGCCATCAATTTGCTAAAGTTATGGCCTAAATTGCCGTTGCTATGACTGAAGACGCCAGATATTCCATCCTCTCCT
Source organism: Verrucomicrobiales bacterium (assembly GCA_947487925.1). Taxonomy (GTDB): domain Bacteria; phylum Verrucomicrobiota; class Verrucomicrobiia; order Limisphaerales; family F1-80-MAGS106; genus F1-80-MAGS106. The sequence continues at coordinate 5,478 of CANLCA010000014.1, forward strand.
CGACTGATGACTGGGAGCTTGCTTAAGCCAGAACAATCCATGAGTCGGCAACGAAACAACAAGGAGCCCAAGTCTATTAGACTTATCGAGATGAGGGGTCCATTTCCCTCACCCGTTCCAACTTCTGTAACGTCCACGGCTTCAATTTGTTAATCACTGGGAAGTAAATCTCAGGCAGGAATTGGGAAGATGTTTGAAAAGTAACAAATAGTAAAAATGCCCAGAAATCGAGTTTTACTAAAAAGCAACAAGGGCAACGCGCGAGTCGCACGTTGCCCTTGTTAATCAAAGTCACGGCAGATCAAGCCTTCTTCAGGCGGCGGCGGGCGAAGGCGAATCCAACCATCGCCAGTCCGGTGCCCAGTCCCACGGTGGCCGGCTCGGGAACGGCCGCTGTGTTCACTATCTGCCACTGGCCGATAACCCCACCCAAGGGAGAGGCAAGAGAAACCTCACTGCCTACTCGGATGTCCCCCATGGAGCCGTTGGGCATCTGGAACAAGTACCATGTTGGATTGCTAACCGACGTGGCAGCGATGACAATTAGAATTCCCCACTCTGGACGCATGGAAACATGAATGAACATTGGTGAAGGGATGGCCCCCCTCCGGTGGAGCGGAGGTCTGGATTGAATGGTCCGGCATTCGGCCCAGCTCACGTGCCAGTTCATTCGGTTGGTCAGATACTACTTCGACCACAAGACACTCTGGCGCGTCGCGCGGCCGTGCGGCTGACAATCTCGGAAACCTGTTTCCGTTCTTGGTTGACGGACAAGGCGGAGGGCGGCATCCAAAGCCTCCGTTTCGTTGGGGTAGGAATCAAACCGGCGCTTGCCTAGGGCGTAGTTTGCCACCATTTAACCGTCCCCGCCGGACGGGATCTTGCGCCGGTAAACGGAAACGCGCCCAAGTTCCACTTTTTACAAAAAAACGGAAAAGACTATCAGGATGCTGTGTAAACCTCTGATTATCAACGTGGTACCCCCATCCAGAATTGAACTGGAATCAACGGTTTAGGAAACCGCTGCTCTATCCATTTGAGCTATGGAGGCAACTCAAGTCTCCGAAAGGTAGCGATTTTCGTTTTGTTGGCAAGGATTTGCACGGGTGGCGGCGATGAGGCAGATTTCTTCCCGGTTGAAAAGGGTGTCAGTGAGACTAGAGTGCCGAGCATGTTACGCTGTTTCAGTGCCGGTGCCCTTGGGGTGTTGATTTGTTTGTGCGGGGGGTGTGACCGTTCGTCCTCGACCGTCCCACCACCCGTATCCATTTCAACAACCTCGCCCAATCAAGCGTTGAATCCGTTGGGGTATTTAAACGTGGCGCAGCCCAAGCTGACCACTCTCCGATTGTTCCTAGGCCCCAAAGAAGTTGTCGCCGAGCTGGCGGTTCAACCGGTCGAGATTCAAACTGGGATGATGCATCGCACGGAGATGGGGGAGAACGACGGGATGTTATTCATCTTCAGAGGTCCTCACAGGGCTTCGTTTTACATGCGGAACACCAAGGTCCCATTGACTGGGGCCTACATCGACCCTGACGGGGTGATCCTGGAATTGCGCGACATGAAGCCGCTGGATGAGACTCCGATCGAAGCGGCAACCGACCGTGTTCAATACATGCTGGAAATGAACCAAGGATGGTTTTCCCTCAACGAGGTTGGGCCGGGAACGGTGGTCACGACGGAGCGCGGGACATTTCGGGAATCCTTTTTCAGACGCTGATGGATAAAGGAGATGGCAAGGAGCATTCGGGATCCGTCGTGGCGCGTTCCTGGGTGAGGTGGGTCCAGGCGGCCGGATTGTGGACATTGATCGGACTGGCATTTGCGAGCCAATTATTCGTGACCAGCGCGAAACTCGGGCAACCCGTGTCGTGGGGGAGGGCCGTCTCCTGGTCTTTGGCGGATTGGTATGTGTATGCCGCCCTAGCGCTCTTTGCCGCTCCCTTAGCTCAAAGGATCCGGTTCACTTCGGGCGGTTGGCCTAAGGCCTTAGCCGCGCATTTTCCCGCGTCTTTAATCTTTTCGCTTCTCTACATGACTCTTCGCGCTTTTGTAGGGCAGGCTCAGGCCTCCTTTGCCCGGCAGCCCATCAGCTACCAGCAGGCATTTGAACTCTTGCTCACCAAGACCTTCCTCTTCAATGTTTTGGTCTATTGGGTGGTGGTCATCTCCGTTCATGCCATGGCCTATTATCGTGAATCTGTCGAGCGTGAGCGGCACGCGTCGGAGCTCGAACGGCGTTTGGTTGTTGCGCGTCTCAAGGCCCTCCAGATGCAGTTGAATCCGCATTTTCTTTTCAACACCCTCCACGCCATCTCCGCGCTGATGCATCAGAACGTCGAAGCCGCGGACCGGATGATCGCCCGGTTGAGCGAGTTGTTGCGTTATGCGCTTGAAAGCACGGATGAACAAGTCGTTCCCCTGCGGCAGGAGATTGAGTTCTTGGATCGCTATTTGGAAATTGAACGGGTTCGTTTTGGAAAGCGGTTGGAGGTTGTGAAGCAAATCGCGCCAGAAACGTTGGACTCCCTGGTGCCGAACCTGATTTTACAACCGCTGGTGGAGAATGCGATTCAGCACGGCATCGCACCGCACGCCCGGGTTGGGAGGTTGGAGATCATCACCAACGCGAGTGCTCACACGTTGGTCCTGGAAGTGCGCGACAACGGTTCCGGGCTTGTGCCCGGCTCCTTGGGCGAAGGAGGGATCGGGCTGGCAAACACTCGTTCCCGGCTGCGAGAGTTATATGGTGAAAGTCAGACGATTGAACTTAAGAATGGAGCTCAGGGAGGTTTGTGTGTTATCGTCTCCATCCCGTTGCGGCGAACGACAAGCAAGACTATGAAGCAATCATTCTCAGGATGAAGGCGCGAACTTTGATCGTCGACGACGAACCGCTGGCGCGGGAGAGGTTGCGTGCTTTGCTCTCGTCTGAACCAGATTTCGAGGTCCTCGGCGAGTGTTCCGATGGGAGGTCAGCGCTCGAGGCTATTTTGCGCGACGTGCCGGACGTGGTGTTTTTGGATGTGCAGATGCCTGAGATGGACGGGTTCGAGGTGCTGTCCATGGTCGGTGATCAAGCGTCGCCGAGGGTGGTTTTCGTGACGGCGTATGATCAGTTTGCGGTCCGGGCATTCGATGTGCATGCGGTGGATTATTTGCTGAAGCCATTCGATAAGGAAAGATTTGGGACCGCTCTGGGGCGGCTTCGCAGCCGTTTGAAGGAAGGGCAGAAGGATGAGATCGCGACGCGCCTGCGCGGACTGCTTTGGGAGATGCGTCCCGAGTCCAGAATTCCAGAGCGGCTGGCCGTCAAAAGCGCGGGTCGGATTGTGCTCGTGAACGTCTGCGACATCGACTGGGTTGAGTCGGCGGACAATTACGTCGAATTACACGTCGGCAATGAAACACATTTGCTACGAGAAACCATGACCGTCATCGAGGGGAGACTGAATCCTCGGAATTATGTGCGCATCAATCGTTCCACCCTGGTCAATGTCACGCGGGTGAAGGAACTGCAACCGTTGTTCCACGGGGATTACGCCGTGATTCTCGCGGATGGCACACGGCTCAGTCTGAGCAGGAATTATCGGGAAAACCTCGAGCGATTGATGGGGCAATGAGAGACGCCGACCTCGATGATTCCGCGAACAGGGAAATCTACATCTACATCGTGGATGATGAGCCAATGATCGCGGAAATGATGGAGGTGGTGTTTTCCATGCAAGGGTTCAGGACAAAGGTGTTTAATGCGCCGGAGCCCGTCTTGGAGTCGTTGCGCAAGGAGCTCAACAAACCAGACATTCTGCTCACGGATTTTCTGATGGAGTCCATGAATGGAATGGATTTGATTCGAGCATGCAGAACCCTTCACCCATGCTTGTGCACGCTGTTGTGCAGCGGTCACGTCAATCCAGAACAGTTGGCGAGTTACGCCGATCCACCGGATGCTTTTGTGGCCAAGCCTTTTCTTCCGGCCGAACTTGTGGAAAAGGCGAGAGGCGTGCTGGCCAGACAACGTGGATAAGACGGTGCACCAAGGGTTGGGGTGGGGCGGTAAAGTTTGACCGCAGCCTGCTCTGGTTCAGTTTTCGACGGGGTTGACACACATGAAATCGCTGGGTTTGCTGATTTCCGACCGGCCCGCCAGCGGGCCATACCGAGCCGGGCTTCTCGCGGCTTCGGAGGCGTTGATTCGAGGTGAGTGGGTGGGCATCTACCTTCTGGATGAGGCAGTGCAGGGGGTGGGCAGCGAGGAACTCATCCGACTCACGGATGACGGCTTGCACCTGTTTGCCTGCAGTCACGCCGCCCGCGTGTTTGGAGTGGCTATAACATCATCCGCCATATTCGGAGGGCTCTCCATGCTCGGCGATCTGCTCGCCAAAGTTTCATGCTTCGCTCACCCGAGCCATCTCGGGAAGGCCATGCACTTTTTCCAATCTGTCCCGCCTGGACAACTCCGTCGCATTCTGATGCAGGTGACGGGTGATCCGCGGAAAAGCGGCAAGCCCGCGGAAGCGGTCCGTGCAGGCATTGGGCTTAGCGCGTGGTCGCAGGTGGAAGTGGATTTTTGTTTTGTGGGCGCATCCGCCCTTGCGTTTGCGGAGGATTTATCCGGGCTTTTGGGCGAAGATTTGCTGGAACGGTATGTTCCCTCCCTGCTCGAGTGGCCGCGTCCGATCTATTTATTGGCGCCTTTGATGAAGCCTCTGGAGATGAGAGGGGCTGGCGGGAAGTTTGTCTGCCTCTCGAAGGAGGAGTCGGACCGTGTTGAGGCTGAACATGATGTGCTCCTGAGGCTGTGAAGGAAAGCTGCTGTCGATGAGCAAGTGGTCAGTAATCAGTGGTCAGTGGTCAGTGGTCAGTCCTCAGAACAGCAATCAGTGATCAGAAGCCAGTCGTCAGTCATTGGATGAACTTCCGCAGCCTTGGGACTCCTTACCTCAGGGAAAATGGACCACCCTCAGACAAAAGGCCTCAGGTAGGGACGTTTCGATGGGACGTCCCCGCCCGCGTGCCAGCGGGCGGAACTGCCACATCTACGGAGCAACGTGACATCCTCGAACCCACGACGGCTCTGATTGCGCCGCTGAACGCGGCGCGGACGGTGCCGCGCACCGTCCTGATCCTGATCCTGACGTGAACGCTATCCCGCTGGGTCACTCAAATTCATCGCGGCATTGAATCCAAGGCGCCATGTCAGGAGTTCTGAGCCTTGGCAAGTTTAGGAGTTGTCAGCAGTTCGGATGTTTATTGGGGAAGTTCCCATGAAACCACACACACCAACAGCATCACCACTCGCCGCTTCGGGAGAACCGTCTGCGAGTCTCCTTGCCAAATTCGACCGACGCGTTATCGAGGCGTTTCAGGGCTTCTTCCGTGGTCAATCCCTGGCAGCTTCGTGCGGCTGCGATGACGGTGTCGCATTCGTTAGAATCCATGAACTTCGCCGCATCCAACAGGGCCGGAACGTCTTGCTGCGGAATGGCCAGGAACCCGTGTTTGTCCGCGTGAATGAGTTGGCCGTGATCGATCTTTTGACCGAAGACTTCTACCGGACAACCCCAGCGTATTGGGCACACATGGGCATGACCGACACAGAGTCGTCTGGCAAGCGCCTTGAATCCGGCATTCGTCATTTCATCGAGATCCCTGATGGCTCCGTCTGTGATGGTGCCCACACACCCGAGAGCGCGGTGGATGTTGCTGTTGACTTCGCCCCAAAACGACCCGATGACGCGTGGCTTGTCCAGATCCTGGATGACCACGATTTTTGGGGAAGGGAAGGCCGCGACGTAGCGGCGATAGTCGCTCCAGGCTTTGATATTCGATTTCGGATGTTGCGGGTTGCTGGGCTCAATGACCACGGTGAGTGCGTATCCAACCATGGGCCCCATTTGGGGCATGAAATCACTAGTTTCCTCGATATTGATCCCGTCGCGGGCCCTGTCTGAACGGGTGATCTGCTCCCACCCGTTGTAGATGGTCGGAGTGTTCCAGCGCTTGAGTTGAAGGAGTTGACCTTCAGGCAGAGGTAATGCCAGTTGTGACATGGTGGTAGGGTGAATGGGATTGGGGAATTGGGTCCTGGGAACGGTTCACTTCTCGAGAGAGCAAAGGTGGTAGTTTCTTTTGCCTTTTCGGAGCAGGAGATGCCGGTTGAATAGAAAATCACAAGCACTGACTCGCTTCTGAGTATCGTGGATTCTTTGATTGTTGAGGTAGATGCCGCCTGCTTCAACATCTTTCCTAGCCTGCCCCTTGGAGGCGCAAAGCGCTGTTTCCGCAAGCAGTTCGACGATCGGCAGACCGGGCGGGTCGATGCGGGTTGGACTCAACCGGGTTGAAGGGACCTCCGAGGCGATCTCATTAAAGGTAGTTTCACTGATTCCCTCGAGATTCCCTCCAAAAAGGATTTCGCTGGCGCGGAGGGCTTCCTCGGTGGCGGCGGGCCCATGGACCAGGTCCGTCACGGCCTTCGCGAGGGTCTTGTGGGCGACACGCGCTTCAGGCCGCAGGACATGCTCGTGCTCGAGCGCATGGATTTCCTCGCGTGTCATGAGCGTGAAATACTTCAGGTAGCGGATCACGTCGCGGTCATCGATTCGAACCCAGAACTGATAGAATCGATAGATGCTGGTGCGCCTGGGATCGAGCCAAATGGCGCCGGCGACGGTTTTACCAAACTTAGAGCCGTCGGCGTTTGTGATGAGCGGCAGGGTGAGCCCGAACGCGTGACGCCCGAGTTTTTTTCGGATCAGATCGGTGCCAGCCGTGATATTGCCCCATTGATCGCTCCCACCTATCTGCAGCTCGCAGCCAAGGGCTTGGTTCAGGTGAAAAAAATCAAACGCCTGAAGGAGCATGTAGCTGAACTCGGTGTAGCTGATGCCGATCTCCCGATCTTCCATGCGGGCACGCACACTTTCCTTGGCGACCATCATGTTGACTGTGAAATGTTTTCCGATGTCCCGGAGGAAATCCAGGAAGCCCACGTGGGCGGTCCACGAAGCGTTGTCCACCACATTGGCCGGATTGGTGGTCGTCTCAAAATCCAACAACGCAGCGAGTTGGACCTTGATGCAATCGATGTTGTGTTGGAGCGCTTCGCGAGAGAGGAGTTGGCGTTCGGCGCTTTTGCCACTCGGATCGCCGATGGACCCGGTGGCCCCCCCGGCAACCGCGATGGGCTTGTGGCCCGCCAACTGGAATCGTCGGAGAGCGAGTAGGGGGACGAGGTTCCCCACGTGCAGGCTGTCTGCCGTGGGGTCGAAACCGCAATACAGTGTCATCGGATGCGAAATCAACCGCTGCTCAAGAGCTTCGCGGTCCGTGCAGTCTGCCAGCAGGCCTCGCCAATCCAATTCCTCAATAATACTCATGCGCGGAGGAATGTAAGCGGTTGTTTGACCCAGGCAACAAGGGAAATGTTGGAGCTTAGGGTTTCAGGTGCATCAGAGAGGATCTCAACCACGCATCGATCGAGAGCTGAGGAGGAAGGGGCACAGATCCGCAGTCCCATTGATAGTTTGATTGCCGCCAGCGTCGTCAATGAGGGCGTGCGGCTTGCTCGAGTACGATCGGGATTATCACTTTATGGATCAGTATCATTCCCTCTTTTGTCTCCGAGATAGGTCGAATCGAATGACAGTTTCAGAGGAGTCGGGGCTTCTGGTTCGTGGGATTGAGGGAAAAATCTATCGAAGAGCGAAGTCTGATTGTTTACGGCGCTGCGGCCGCTGGACGGAGGATTAGATACTCCTGGTCAAACGCTTCCCTTGTAGATGTCGGGGTGGGGAGGCGTTCGTCAGCGGAGTTGGTGCGAGGAACGATGGCCATGTGGAGAGCCCCCGTCTCGATCAGTTCTTGATAGTTTGGGAGCGAGGCTGAGATGACTATTCGTTTCCCGCGATGCGATTGAACTTGAGCTATTTCGGAATCCATCAGTCCTGGGAATCCTATGAAGAGCACGAAGGCCCCCGCCGATGGGTGTCGTTTGAGAAGCGCCAGAAACTGCTCGGCAGGCATGGCTCCTCCCGTTTGCATCCTGAGAAAGGAGTCCATTTTGACCGTTTCGACGGCCTGGATTGAGACTTTTCCCGCTTCCTTGAGCCCGCTTCGATAGGCGGCGATTTGGGCGTCCATGACTGGGTCGGCCTCGGTTCCTGGGTCTGGGATCACGATCACAATCCCGCCTTGATGACCGAGCAGTTTGGAGGTTTCCCCAGAGGCGACAGATCCCAGAGCCTTGTAGGGATTGAGGTCGATCTTTCGTCCGTCCGATGGTTTTAGGAAATTCCATGTGGCCAGGGCGATGAGCAGGATGGCGAAGGCGACTTGGCCGATAGTTCGTCGGTTCATGATCAATTCGATCGATGGCTGATTGACGTCGACACATTTGGGCGAGAACCCATCCCCGAGCGCTGTTCTTTCGGCGAGACCTTTCCGGGGGCGCAAGCCCCGTTGAATCCTTGGGTCTCTGTCTCCATCGGTGGTTGACGACGCTTTCGAGGCTCACTCCCGGTCCCACAACCAGCGCGGATCGTGTTTGCCATTTCCGCTGAAAGCAATAGTTCCCGAAGCCGTTTTGTCGGCCTCGTCTTTGCCGGGATAAAACTGCAAACCCAAGGAGCTGACTTTTTGGGAAGCGCCATGGCCGTCCACAAACCCCATGTTGGCGCGGCGGCCGTGACGACCGACAGGGCGTTGGGGA
>CANLCA010000015.1 GCA_947487925.1 Verrucomicrobiales bacterium
ATTGTTACAGGATAATCGACTCCCCAGTAGTGGGAAACGCTGTCTGAGAAGAGCGCGTGGTAAGGTTTTCTGCCGCAACCGACGTCAAGCAGGAGTCCTTTTTGGGCGTGATGGCAGAGCTTTTGCAAGGATTCTAGGAGCAGACGCCGCTCCCAGTAATAACATTTGCGACGCTGAGGGCGCCAAAACTCACCTATTTGTTCCAAGGATTGCATGCGATCGATTTTGGGAGTGTGGCGCGGGCTTCATTATCTGCAAGGCTGCGGGAATGTGGCACCAAATTCAACCGGGCGGGAGCGGAATCGGTTTGATAAAGAACCGCTTGCGGCAAAGTTTTTCGAGCAGAGCATAGGGGAGGTAGTCGGACCAATAATGGGGTCGGGGTTGGAACCGTGAGGCCGAGAGACGCGGCAACTGCTCCAAGCGGCGAAGGGACTCCGAGAAAATTCGGAAGTAGTTTTCGAGCGAATGTGGCTCTGTGCTCTGGACCGCTCGATCGCGGAGTTTGATTCGCAAGTTGGCAGGGCGCGAGGCCAGCCATTGCACCGCATTGGCAACGTTTACGGGGAACGAGGAGGGCGCAGGATCGAACAACAATTCCTCGGCGACGTTCTTGGCATAGTCATCGCCGCCACTGTGGATTTTTGGGTAGATGGGAACGACCCCCGTGCTCATGGCTTCCAGGAGAGAGATGGGCAGTCCTTCGTAATCGCTGACAAAGAGGATGGCATCCCAACGCGCGAGGATTCTCCAGTAATCCAGACCCTGTCGGAGCCCGTGGAATAGAACATTCGACCGTCGAGCGAGCTGGTTTTTCAAGGACTGTTCCTCCGGGCCGCTCCCGAGGATTTCGAGCCGAAAAGGGATGCCGAGCTGATCGAGCGCGTCGCATACCGAAGAGAGGCGGTCGACTCTCTTCTGAGTTTTTACGAGTCGGCCGCAGAACCCCAGGACGAGGGTTTTCTGGGGGACAAAAGAGCCATCCTGTGTGGAGTTTAGTTTTTGGAATTGCGCGGGCGTGGTGATGGGATAGGGAAGCAGCGTGACCCTGTCGGCGTTGAAACCGAGCCCGGACTCGAGGACGCGGTTGACCAGGGGTTGGCTGACGCAGAGCATTCCGTCCAGGAGGTTGGCTGCGGCTTGCAATTCGAATTCGAGTGTTGGCCAATCAGAGTGGATGACGCCGACCCGTCGTTTCGATTGGTCGAGATCCGCCAGGATGGGCAAACCCCACATATTGTGATAGACCTGAACTCTGGGAGGTGTGTGGCCTGTAATCTGCTTGAAAATCCTCCTTGTCGATTGGATGTTGCTGAGGCCGGATTGGTTGAAGTGTCTGAGACGAGCTGATTTATGAGTGGTGCATTCAAAAACGGAAAGGAACCGCGACTCGATTCCCCACTGGGAATCGTGGGCGTGATGGTGCTTCAAGATGCTCTGGACGCCGCCCAGGGATTCATAGAAAGTAAAGATATGTGTGATCGGGAGGTCGCTCACGTTCGAGGAATCCAGTCTTTTCGGGGTTGAGTCGAGATCAAAATGTTCCGAGGTGAGGCATTGGGTGTAAAATCGGCGGATTGAAATGGGAATGAAGGCGGAGTGTTTGGAATGAGAAAATCAATTTGTCCGGCTTCGAGCACATGGAGGGGACTGGATGGATGGCGTGTCGTTTGGATGATCCTTTGGTTGGTGACTGGAGTGCCGGTTTGGGTGGGATTTGGAGAGGAGATCGGAACGTCCTTGAAACGGGTTCGGGCAGCTTCGGTGAGAATGCCTCCCGAACCGGCTTTGGACCCGTACCTTGCGCAGCTTGCATTTGGCTACATGCCGGCGTACAGCGTGGTGGCGATGGCTTCTCCTCCTGGGGAGACCAACCGACTGTTCTTGGTCAACCAGTACGGTTTGATCATGGTGGTGGCGAATCTTTCGAAACCAAGCACATCGGTGTACTTAGATATCTCCGACAAAGTGGAGAGGGGCGGTGAGGCCGGCCTTCTGGGTTTAGCGTTTCATCCAGGCTATCAAACCAATGGTTTTTTCTATGTCTATTACACGACTCGTGCGAGGACGGCTCAAGGGGATGGATTGCACGACCGGCTTTCCAGGTTTGAGGTTTCAAAGCAAAATCCCGATGTGGCAGATCGTGGTTCGGAACTTCCCTTGATCACGCAATTAGACCCGGATCTGAACCACAACGGTGGCGATGTGCATTTCGGTCCGGACGGCTACCTCTATGTCTCGCTGGGGGATGGGGGAGGGGGAAACGACCAGTTCAAGAACAGCCAGCGCATCGACAAGGATTTTTTTAGCGGCATCCTCCGCATCGATGTGGACAAACGGCCTGGGAACCTGCGTCCGAACCCTCATCCAGCAGCTTCGACGAATTACTGGATCCCCTCGGATAATCCGTTTGTGGTGTTTCATGAGGAAACATCGGAACCAGGAGACTCGAGAGAGCCGCGCCATTTGGGAACGGGGGAGGGTAGGTACACCGGGGTGAGTTTTTTCAATGGAGCCCCCGTTGTTCCAGAGAAAGTTCGCACGGAGTTTTACGCGGTGGGCTTGAGGAATCCGTGGCGCTTTTCGTTCGATTCCGTGACTGGAGAACTGTATTGCAACGACACGGGGCAACATCTGCGTGAAGAAGTGAACTTGATCGAGAAAGGAGGCAATTACGGATGGGCTTACATGGAAGGCAGCTTGCCAGGGCCCAAATTCTCGAGCCGACCGACCTCTGCTTCGCTTTCGCCCCCACTCGCCGAGTATGACCATTCGTTGGGGAGGCGGGCGATTGTAGGGGGACTTCTCTATCGGGGCGAGCGTTACCCGGAGCTCGACGGGGCTTATCTGCTGTCCGATTTGGAGGGGGATATCGGGATGGTGAGGGTTGAGCAGGGCATGGCGAGCGCGATCGAATGGATTGGATTCAGCCGGGGCATCGCGACTTTCGGGATGGATCCTGGGAGTGGGGAGGTTTTATTCTCAGATGGCATCGAAAGTTTTGTGAGGAAGTTGGTGACGAATCCGAACCCGCAGCAGGACGGCTTACCGAAGACATTGTCAGAGACTGGGATTTTCGAGGATTTGGAAAGGCTCACCCCGAAGCCCGGGGTGTTTCCGTATGATATCAACCTCCCATTTTGGTCGGACAACGCCTCGAAACGCCGTTGGTTTGCGTTCATGAACGATGCGTCGACGGTAGGGTTCACGAGGAATGAGAACTGGTTTTTGCCAGAGGGCATGGTCTGGGTGAAGCATTTTGAGATGGAGATGACCAACGGTGTGGCCGACTCCTCCAAGCGGTTGGAAACGCGTGTCCTTGTGCGCGAGGCAAGAGGGGTTTATGGGGTGACCTACCGGTGGGGCGATTCGACGCGCGACGCGGTCCTGGTGCCTGCTGGAGGGGCGGAAGAGTTGCTGGGGATTATGGACAAGGGTGTTCGCAGGTCCCAGGTGTGGAGTTATCCCTCTCGGAGGCAGTGTTTGGTCTGCCACACGCGCGAGGGGGGGTTCGCGCTGGGGTTTAGGACGGCGCAGATGAATCGTGCTTGTGACAGCGATGGCACAGGCCAGAATCAGATTGAGGCGATGAACGATGCGGGTATTTTTTCCTCCAAAATCGCAGATCTCAACACCCTGCGGGTGCTGGCCCCGGCCGACCGGGAAGACTGGAGCCTGGAGTATCGCGTGCGGAGCTACCTCGCTGCAAATTGCAGCCAATGCCATCAGCCAGGCCAGGCGAGCCCGGGGTTTTGGGATGCTCGACTCGTGGTTTCGCTGTCGCAAACCGGATTGATCCACGGGCGCGTCAAGGAACCGCTTGGGGAGGGCTTGGACCAGCTCATCGTCCCCGGGCACCCTGAAAGGTCGGTGCTCTTGCGCAGAATCCAACACCAAGGAGAACTTCGCATGCCTCCGCTTGGGAGTTCCTTGATCGACCCTAGCGCGGTGGAGTTGGTTTCTCGTTGGATCCTCGAACTCGGGCGGTCACCGGCTTTATATGAGGACTGGGCGGCGCCTTTTCTTGGAGCGGTTTCGGATGAGACAATCGCGGGAGACAACGATGCGGACAACGATGGGGAGAGCAACTACCTGGAGTTCCTAACTCGACAGAACCCGCTGTCGGGCAACACGGTTTGGCGAGCGCAGGTTCGGGCTGAGAACGGGTTTGTCAGAATCCTGTTTCCGAGGATTGCGGACCGCCTTTTCCGTGTTGAATGGACAGACAGCCTGGGGTTGGAGACGGCCTGGCAACCCTTGGATGTGCCTGACAACCGGCCTTTCATGAGCAAGGTGAACGAGACGGGTTCCGTTTTGGACACGCACCGCTCCGTGGGCAACCGGTACTATCGAGTGCGGGTGTTGCAGCCTTGAACCTGCACCTTTCAAAAGGCAGTCGCCCCGGGAGAACCTTCGCAAGGTCCTGGCGATAAAGTCAGACCTCAGAATTACAGGGGAATTTCGGAATCAACAATGGAGAGTTCAATTCCCTCAGATTGAAGCCCGAATATTCGAGAATGAACCAAAACCGGAAGTTGAACCACTAGTTTTCTCTAATAGGCACTGATGGTGAAGAAGTTACGCTGACCGAGCACCTCACCCATACAGTGAACCGGCGTCCCGATCGTTATTTTTCACATCTTGTTGTATTAGTGATGATTAGCGAAGATTAGTGATTTCTCAGCTGCTTTTCCAGGATGGATCATTTTCGATGACGATTAGGAGGACGAGGGAATTGGAGTTTTAGTTCTATCGGACATAACCCCCGTTTTTCTGAGTTCTGAAAGTCATCCTGAATCACTCACCAGTTCCATCAAAGAGATGCGTCGTTCTCGGGGTTTGGTCCCCCCCATCCAAGCCTTCGCAAACCTTCACACCGCTCGACCGAGGCCTTAAGGGTTGAGGATGCTCGTAGAGGTTGATCCGTTCGAAGTGGGGCAGGTGATTGCGATGACGGCATTTTCGGGGGTCATGAACGCTTTGGCGCATTCCCGAACCTGCTCAAGCGTGATCGATTCGTAGCGGGCGGCTTCCTGTTGAAAATGGTCAAAGCCCAGCCCATAGAGCTCGTCCAGCGCGACCGTGGTCGCGAGCACGCCCAAGTCCTGGTGGGCGATCTTCCTGTGGCCCGTGATTTTGGCCTTGGCACGGGCCAGTTCTTCCGCGGTCAAACCCGACTCGGCGAGGGCTCGGGCCTCTTCCATCAGCTCCTTTTCGACGAGCGCGGCTTGATCTGGGTGAGTGCCGGCGTAGAACGAGAAGCATCCCGTCCCGAGCCCGGCAAAGTTCTGAGCTCCGACGTAATAGGCGAGCCCGAGGTTCTCCCGAATGCGCGTGAACAGCCTTGAGCCCAGATCGCTGCAGGCTTCCTGGATGACATCCAGAACGTACCGGCGTGGGTCGTGAAGGCCTGTACCGACGAACCCGATCACGAGCACAGACTGCTTCTTGTCGCGGTGTGTGACGGATCTTCCGCCCCTCTGATCGGGGGAGATAGAAGCGGTGGTTTGGAGAGGGTTACCCGCACGCCAGGCGGCAAGACGTGACTCCAGGGATTCAAGCATGGCTCCGGGATCGAGGTCGCCAAAAACAGCCACGACACCGTTCGAAGGCGCCACCAGGCGTGCGTGTGTTTCAGACACGATTGCCGAGCTCAATCCCGCGAGGGACTGCGGCGTTCCCAGGGTGTCCAGACCGTATCCATTTTCACCAAACAGAAGACGTTTCATCGCCCCGAAAGTGGACTGCAGCAAGCGGTCCTTTTGGGACTCAATAGCGGCGAGCTGGATCTCCTTCTCGCGGTCCAAACTGGAAGCGAGGAATGTGGGGTTCAGCAAAACATCCTGGAAAAGGTCCAAGCCAGTTTTCGACTCCGAGCTGAGTGTTTCCACGTTCACCCCAAAGCTGTTGTTGGCGCTGTAGGTATCGATACTTCCCCCCGTGCTTTCGATCTCCTCTGCGAGTTGGTTTGCGGAACGGGAGCGGGTTCCTTTGAGCAGCAGCTTGGACATCATCAAGCAGGCGCCGCTGGTGGTCACGGAATCCGAAAGCGCACCGCCCTTGAAAGCGGCGCGGATTTCGACAAAAGGAAGTCTGTGATCTTCCTTGAGCAAGACCCGCAAACCATTTGAGAGAGTCTGCAAGGTGATAGGCTTTTCGGTCCTTTGCCTCTTGGTGCTTTGTGAGACGGGTGTTGCGCCACGGGGTAATAGGGCGCACATCGTGTACTGATCGGCGTTGAGGTGCTGGCGGGCCACTTTCTGGAGCTCTTCAGGGCCGGTTTGCCGCACGATATCCAGGTAACGCTCGGAGAAATTTAAATCGCCCGCAGAGATCCAATTTGAACCGAGATCCTGGGCCTGTCCCTGCATGGTTTTGAGGCGGGCCAAAAAGCCCGCGATGAATTGGTTTTTTGCCTTGAGAATCTCCGATTCAGCCGGGGGATCGCAGCGAAGCCTCTCGATTTCGACCAGGATGGCGTCGCGCGCCTCCTCCAAACGGGCTCCGTCGATGAGGGCGCTGGACCCGAACAATCCGACGCCACCCGGGGTGTAAGTCCAGGCATCCGCCGAGTGGACGACAGCCTTTTTCTCACGAAGCTCCTTGTAGAGTCTGGAGCTCCTGCCATTGCCGAGGATGACCGAGAGAACATCCAGCACGGGGACGTTCGGATGCCGCACATCGGGAATATGCCAAGAAAAGTGCACGTGACCGAGCTCGATGGAAGCCTCTTCGATGAACGTGCGCCGCGCTGTTTGGACGGGTTCTTCCGGGATGTAAAGGGGGGGCACGGGCATCGCTTTGGAGGTCTTGTAGAGCTCCTTGAGTTGTTGCTCGACGGATTCCGCGGCGATATCCCCGACCACGACGAAGAAGCAGTTGTTCGGAGCGTAGCGCTCGTTGTAATAGGCGGCGATGTCTTCTCTTTTGAGCCGGTTGAAGATATCGATGTGCCCGATGATACCATGGCGGTAGGGGCTGGTTGTGTAGGCCGTCTCAAAAAGTTTGCGACTCGAACGCCGACCGGGGTCGTCGAGTCCCATGTCCATTTCCCTCCTGATGACATCGAGTTCTTTCCCAAGGGTCTCCTCGGGGATCGTCGCGTTTTGCATGACATCGGCCAGGACAGAGAGAGCGACGCCCGCACCGGTGTTGGGAACATTGATCCAATAGACGGTTCTGTCGAATGAAGTGTAGGCATTCATTTGGCCGCCCGCATCCTGAACCTCCTGGTCGATGCGGCCTTGGGGCCGGGTTTTGGTGCCTTTGAACAACATGTGCTCCAAAACATGAGAGAGACCCGCGCCGACCCATTTTCCTTCATGGATGCTGCCTGTCCGGCACCAGGCCTGGGCGGAGACGACCGGGGCGCTATGATCCTCCTGGACGATGATGACGAGACCGTTTTCGAGTGTGATGACTCGCGGGGTTTCCGAGTGGGTTTCCTTGGGCGCGTGGTGAAGGGATGCGTGGGAGGCCATGAAGTAGAATTAGGAAATTTTCGGTGCAGAAACCGCAGCGCCCGGTCTGAGGAAGATTTTGGAGGGGCGCCGGAGGTTATTGAAGCTTCCGTTGAGCGGGTTTTCCGTGTTGCACGTCGAGCGGATCGCAGGAGGGCAAGTCTTGCTGGCTCGGGGGGAGGAAGGGACGCACGAAGGCATCATGGAAACTGTAAGCTCCGGTGAAATCGCCGCGGCTGTCTTTCTCAGTTTTTGCCAGCACATTGCGCTCCACTAAGTTAAAGACAATTTCGCCAAAGTCTTCGCATCGGGAGATTCCCCAGTCATTAAGGAGCATGACGGCCATGGGTCCATACTGATTTACGGCGAACTCCCTGATGCCCTCCAGCAACTCCTGCCCGGAAATGTGGCGCACGGATCCTCTCTCCTGCTTCGTGAGCTTTTTTTGAGTGTGGTCGAGGGCCTCGCGAACGAAGAGGTAAGCCTCGCGTTGGTAACGCGGATCCTCAGCTACGATTTTTTCCAGCATATCATCCAGATCAACACCTTCCATAATGCGTCAACGGCGATGAACGGCAGGTGCCTCAGGCTCAGGCAACCGCGTGGCCCGCAAGGCCTTCACGGTGATCCCGGTCAGCAACAGTGCCGTTGTGACCAACAAGACCCACTGCTCCTGCCGTGTCAAGCGGTGCATTCAGGCAATCTACTGTGAATTGAGGCTCAAGACAACAGTGGATTTTTTCACGGCTCGACTCGGTGCATTGGCTCAGAACTTCAGCGCGATGTTCTTCACGGTGATGCGCCAGTCTGAGAAGTGTTCGGCTGTTTTCAGGATTCCGAAGGTGTCGAAGGAGAAACCGCATCCTTCCCCGTAGACGCTGTCGGGCGAGACATTGAAGGTCCAGACGGAGCCCTCGGGGATTGAGCGCAGCTCTTGGCTCTCGAGTTTCTGTTCCAGCGTCGTTTGGCTGGCGTTCAGGAGGTTGAGGGAATCGTTCTCCTGCCAGTGCCTGTGAAGGCCCTTCGCGGCCACGAGCCGGCGCATCATCGGATTGGGCAGGCTCGAATGCTGATGCGCCCTGAACACTGCCCGGAGGCGGCGTGAAGGGCTGCTTCCCTGGTCCAGCACATGGTGTGTGAGGCGATCGCCATAGATGAACGCGCGCCCTGGATCGATGGCAAACTGGGGCTCCTCACGAAGGAGGGTGAAATCATTCCACATGAACCCTATGACGGAGGGTCTGGTGGGGCTCTCCGGAATGAAGTCTGAGAACGTCGCCTTGAGGAGGTCCCTTTCGCTCGGGGCCAACTGTTTGAGCAACTCGGCGCTTGAGACAAGGAATTGAGCCCGGCGAACGTTCGACAGAAACTGGAATCGCACTTCCGCAGCGGCGTCCAACAGCGCGCGGGGATCGTACCCTGGCTCCATGCCTCCGTGGTTGCATTGGATGGCGTTCTGCCCGGACACTAGGTAGAGGGCCACGGGCATGAAATCATAAACTCGCAGGGTCTTTTGGGGATTGAACTCACGCCCATACTTGAGCTGGGCCTCGGCCATGAAGCCGTAGTTCATAGCAAGGCTGATATCCTCGTGATTCCCCCGCACGAGGACCACGCGATCGGGGTTCTCTTGTTTCAACCGCAACACCGTGTGCAGCACCTCCACGCCGTACATGCCGCGATCGGTGTAATCCCCGAGAAAGACCATCCAGAAATTGGTGGAGACAATCTTAAAATCCTTAACGCGCCCCGCGATCTCCAAAGACCCGAGCACCGCGTTCAGGGAGTGGATGTCGCCATGGAAATCGCCATGAAAAAAAACTTCAGCTCCTTGAGGGACGATCAGCCTCTGTGTGAAGGGCTCAAACCGTATCCCACCCTTGATGAAGTGGGCGTTGTCGATATTGAAAAAGTGCTCCTTTACGGGTTTGATCCCAGCCCATGCTCCGGACCCCGCTAGCTCGCCGTCTCGTGCGGAGCGCAGGAAGCGGTCTATTCCAAGCCCGAATTCAGCCGCTTTGACGGGGAGCAATTCTTTAGGCGGAGGGCTGCGCTTCAAGGTCCGATTCCTCGGAAGCAGATCGCAGGCGGCTCTCCATTCCGAGAATGTTTTGAATCGCTTTTCCTCGAGCCTCGGGGCGGCTTTCGAAGCCGATTCCGTGGCGGGTTGGGCGTTCGCTCGTGCGCCTAGAATCTGGATCGAACACAGAGCGGCGAGGAGACCTATTCTAAGCGGCTGAGGCATGGTTTTCACGGTGTTCGAACTCGGTAAAATAGAGTGTTCTGAGTTGTCGGAATAAGGATCGTGATGGCCCCAGTCGCGTCGGACTGAGAGGAGGACGAGACGGGTTGCCAGGCGACTTCGGGCAGAGCGGGCGTGCTTTCAAGGATGTAGCCTATTCTTGGGAGTTGGTTGAATCTCAGCCGATCCGCCGCGTCGACCCCCAAAACGGGGACTTCGAACACGACTTCCACGACAAAGAGTTCGGCGACAGCGGAGTCGGGGCTCTGAGAGATTGAACCAACAACGGTGGCGGGAAGGCTTGCGGCGGAAAGAACCGCCGGGCTGCCCCATGGGAAAAAAAGGCTAAAAATGGCGATCAGGAAGAAGGGGCAAAGTGAACGGCTCATCAGGAATTGTCCACGGCAACGGTAATGAAAACCAAGCCGATGACAAGGTTCATCTAATTTTCAAAGTCCCAACAATCCAGATTGCATCGTGGGAGCGAGACTTTAACCTCCCACTGTTTGTGTGATGAAGACCTTTGCTGAATTAGGGTTCCGCGGTCGGTTGATCGCGGTCGAGGGACTGGATGGATCTGGAAAATCCACCCAGATTTATCTCCTGAAGCGGTGGCTTCAATTACAAGGGGTGAAGGTGTTCTTCAGCGAGTGGAACTCGAGTGAGCTGGTCAAGAGCGCGACCAGCAAGGGGAAGAAGCGCGAACTCCTGACTCCCACCACCTTCAGCCTGATCCACGCCACGGATTTTGCCGACCGATATGAGCGCCAGCTAGTCCCGCTGCTTCGAGCGGGTTACGTGGTGCTTTGCGATCGCTACATCTTCACGGCATTCGCTCGCGATGTGGTTCGAGGATGTCGGCCGGAGTGGGTTCAGGGCATCTACAACTTCGCCGCCCTGCCTGACCTCACCTTTTTCTTCAAGGCAAGCCTCGACGTTTCACTGCAACGAATCCTCGACGGGCGACCCCAGCTGAAGTATTTTGAAGCGGCCATGGACCTGCGACTTTCCTCGGATCCATACGAGAGTTTTCGCATTTTCCAAGGGCGGATTCTCGAGCAATATCTGGCGATGAGCACCGAGTTCAAGTTTCACGTGCTGGATGCCAATCAAAAGGTCGAAACCCAACAGTTGATCGTGCGACGCATCGTGGCTGCAAGCGTCGATCTGGGAAAATTTCTGTTCGCGAGGGTTTGAGTTCACCATGAGGGCAAAGCGCAAAAAAGGGACCCCGACACTCGCCACTGCGCGGCGGGTTTTGCCGGGCCAGATCATCGTGCCCCGGTCATCGCCAAAATCGTTTTATGGTCACGGACTGCCCGGGGTTGCCGTGGATGCCCTGATTGGAACATTGGTTGTGGTGGAAGGGGCGGACGGATCGGGGCGATCGACCCAGATCGTGCGGTTAGTCGAATGGCTCGAGGCCAGCGGACATGCCACGGTTCAAGTGGGGTTGAAGAGGTCGACCCTGGTGAGCGAGGAGCTGGAGAAGGCACAGCAGGGCAACATTCTCAGCCGGACTACACTCAGTCTTTTTTATGCCACCGATTTTGCGGACCAGATCGAGAACACGATTCTTCCGGCATTGCGTGCGGGTTTCGTGGTGTTGGCGGACCGCTATATTTACACCTTGATGGCGCGGGACCTGGTGCGGGGCATGGATGAGGACTGGCTGAGGAATCTGTACGGGATGGCCCTGATACCAGACGCGGTGTTCTACCTGAATGTCTCGCCAGACCATTTGATCCAGCGTAATTTCGCCAAAGACTTTGCCCTGGGCTATTGGGAGAGTGGCATGGATCTCGGGTTGTCGAGGGACATGTTCGACAGCTTCATCAAGTACCAGTCGCTGGTTGAGGAGCAATTCAAAAGGTTGCAGGCTTACTACAGATTCACAATCGTGGATGGCAACCGGCCCTCCGACGAGATTAACGAGGAGCTAAAAAGGAAAATCGCCTCCGTGATTGCTGGAACTCAATGAGGGTGTATGAAATAAGAAAGAGACAGTTCACAAACCGACTGCAGCGTTCTCAAGATTGGAAAAGGCATGGCCGAAAACCCACAAAAAGCGGAGTATCTGATCGGAGTCGATCTGGGTGGCACCAAGATACTGGCCGGTGTTTTCACACCCGCGATCAAGTGCCTTGGAAAGGCCAAGGTGAGCACGAAAGCTGTTCGAGGTTCCGATGCGGTGGTGGAGAGGATTTGCCGGTGCGTGCATGATGCGATCGATGAGTGTGATCTGGACCCGAAGCAAGTGCGTGGTGTTGGGGTTGGCGCCCCTGGGGCAGTGGACACGGATGAAGGCCGGGTCTTGTTTGCGCCGAACTTGAAGTGGGAAAACGTGGCGCTGAAGAAAGCGCTCGAGAAGGAGCTTGATCTCCCGATATTCATCGAGAACGACTGCAACCTCTGCACCCTTGGGGTGTATGAAACCGAGCTCGACTCGCGTCCGAAGCATGTCTTGGGAATCTTCCTGGGAACGGGCATTGGGGGAGGATTGATCATCGATGGCAAGCTTTATTCGGGATTCAATCGAACCGCAGGCGAGATTGGGCACATGGTGATCGAGGTGGGCGGGGCCAAGTGTGGGTGTGGAAACCGGGGATGTTTCGAAGCCTTGGCCGGGCGGGCGGCCCTTTTTAAGAAGATCCAGAGGGCTGTCCGGGAGGGACAGAAAACGGTGCTCACGGAGATGCTGGGTTCAAGCCTCGAGGATCTCCGGAGCGGAGACCTCAGAAAAGCGATCAAACGTGGCGACAAATTCGTTGAGAAAGTGGTCGAGGAAGCCGCTGAATACACCGGGATTGCTGTGGCCAACCTAATCAATATCCTCAACCCTGAGGTGGTGGTCCTGGGGGGGGGGTTGATCGACGCCCTCGAGGATGAAATGATGGCGATCATCGTTGAGACGGCTTTGGATTATTCGATGTCAGGGACGACACGAGGGATCGAGATCATTGCTTCAAAGCTGGGTGATGATGCGGGTATCACGGGCGCCGCTGTGCTGGCGCGAGCAAAGACCAACAGTAGCCGGACTTGATATCGGATTTCTGGCGGTGGGGAGAGGCAAATGTCCTGTGAAATAAAACGATTCGCGGTGATCGATGTGGGGACAAACGCCGTGAAGATCCTCGCGGCAGATGTGGCTCAAGGCGTTTTGACGCCCGTCCATGAGGGCAGTGTGCAGACACGCCTGGGGACGGGGCTTTACTTCGGGCGGCGTTTGCGAGCGGACGCCATACGATCGACCGCGGATGCCGTCTCCGCATTCTCGAAGGAAGCGGCTCGTCTGGGAGTCATCAGGGTACGATGCATCGCGACAAGCGCCGCGCGAGACGCCGAGAACGGAGCAGAATTGGTCGATGCCATCAAAGCTCAATCAGGCCTCGACACCGAGGTCATCACCGGTGAGCAGGAGGCTGAATTGGCGTTTGATGGGGTCATGACCGACCCGAACCTCACAGGTCATTCCGTCCTGGTGATTGATGTGGGAGGTGGCAGCACGGAAATCATTTTGGGCGATGAAGATGGTTTAGCGTGCCGTCGCAGCGTCAAGCTGGGAACCGTGCGGCTTTCCGAGTCGTTCAAAACCACCGATCCTCCCGGCGTGGAAGCCTTGGCGAGGTGCTTGGTCGATGTGAGAAAATTCGTTGACGCCGAGGTGATGCCGGTTTTCCAATCCACTATTTCGGGCTTCCTTTCCACAAACCCGGTTCTGGTGGGCGCGAGCGGAACCTCCACGGTCCTGGCCCGCATGTTTCTCTCCTCGGAGACCTATGACCGAGCTGTCCTGGAGCGTGTTCGGCTGACGCGGGAATGGCTGGATGGGGCGTGTCGATCCATGTGGTCGCTTTCCTTGGAGCAGCGTCGGAAGATCCCAGGATTGCCCCCTAACAGGGCGGATATTATTCCGTTCGGGGTCGTGATTCTGCGGGCGGTGTTGGGCGCTTTCGACACTCGCGAGCTTCTGGTCAGCACGCGAGGGTTGCGTTTCGCGGTGGTCAAGGAGATGGCGATTCTGACCCCGTGAGCTGATATGTGGAGTCACTGGCGAGCGCGGGCACCAGTGAGTGAGTGAGTGAGTCGTGTGAGGCTCCTTTTTTTTGGAGCGTGTTTTTGATGGGGACTCGTGACACTCCATTAGGGTGCGAGCTTTTTGGTTGATTGCGACCGATTGATTCGATTACCGTCGGGGGCAGTAAGGAGGCGGTAGAACCGTGAATCGGAGGATTGGTTTTTCCATCGTTGAGCTATTGGGGGTGATTTCCATCATCACCTTATTGGCGGCGTTGACACTTCCTGGATTGGCGCGGGCAAGAGGTCGGGTATTGACTGGATCGTGTCTTGGCAACTTGAAGCAGTGGGGGTTGGCAACCTCGCTCTACGTCCTGGACAATGACGATTTTCTA
>CANLCA010000016.1 GCA_947487925.1 Verrucomicrobiales bacterium
CCTCTGTGACCGCAGGCCGCGCCGCCGCGCTCGCAAGCCTGCGTCCCGCAATCCTGCTCCATGCCTCGTTCGACGGCCAAGTGGACGCCGATTTCGCCGCCGCAGAAAAAACCCTTTACCACGGGCCCACAGGCAGTCACACCCAACAGGCCAAACCCGGCCTTCCCGACGGTGGCCTCGTGCTGCTCGCGAAGGGCGAGGGCAGGTTCGGCGACTGCCTGCGTTTCACGAAGAAAATGAAACCGGTCGTGTTCTTCAAGGGTGACAAGAACTTTGGCTACAGCACGAAAAACTGGAGCGCGACATGTTCCTTCTGGATGCGCCTCGACCCAGACAAGGACCTGGAGCCGGGCTACTGCGATCCACTGCAATTCGTGGCGCAGGATTGGAACGAGGGAAACATGTTCGTCGAGTTCAGCAAGGATCACACGCCGCGGCATTTTCGCTACGCCATCCGGGCGCAGCTCAAGTATTGGAACCCAAATAATCTCGGCTGGGAACAAATTCCTGAAATCGACCGACCGATGATCGCGATACACAAACCGCCATTCACGCGCGATCGATGGACGCATGTTTGCTTTTCGTTCAGCCACATCAACTCGGGCGAGAAAAACGGCTCGGGCAAGCTGTATCTCGATGGCAAGCTGCAGGGCGAAATGAAAGGCTGGCAGAACACCTTTAACTGGGAACCAGACAAAAGCGCCATCACGCTCGGCCTATCCTACATCGGCTGGCTCGACGATCTCGCAATCTTCAACCGTCCCCTAACCGAAGTGGAGGTGAAATCGATTTACGAGGCGAAAGACAGCGTCAGCGCGCTCTTGAAGTGAAACTTCAGAACTCGGGAAAACGGAGGTTCCATGTCCCACAGAATTGAAGCTCCAATTCCTTCCTTAACGTCATTGTCATCGTTATCGAAAATCACCCATTCTCGAGTATTCCGGCTTCAACTTGAGGGAAATGAACTCTCCATCGTTGATTCCAGAATTCCCCTGACATTCTGAGGTCTGACACTCGAGCACGGATTTTAAAAGGCCTCATGATCTCCCCTGACGTTCTCCTAGGCTCAAACGCATTCACTGCTCGAAACTTCGATTGAACCAGTCTATGACAAATCCCAAATATCCTCGTTTGTCCCCGGGGTTCACCCTGATTGAACTCCTGGTGGTCATTGCCATCATCGCCATCCTGGCAGGCATGCTGTTGCCAGCCCTGTCAAAGGCCAAGACCAAGGCCCAATCGATCAAGTGCATCAGCAACTTGAAACAAATCGGCATGGCAAACTTCATGTACTTCAGCGACGCGGGAAAGCCGGTGAATTACGACAATTGGCCTGAGCTCTGGATGACGCGCCTCGCCCAACAGTATTCCGCCATCAACCAAGTCAGGATTTGCCCAACCGCGCCCGAACGTTCCCCAGAAAAAATTAAGAGGGATAATTCCGGTGAAGGTTGGGTCACATGGGCCTGGCTTGTCACAGACAATGTCAAGTTCTACCAAGGAAGTTACGCTCTCAATGGCTACCTCTATACGGCAAGCCCCTTCGGGGATCAGAAAGACATGATCAAGAACGAAAGCGACGTGCCTTCGACGTCCAAAACTCCGTTTTTCGCGGACTCAGTTTGGGTCGACGCGTGGCCAAGCGTGACCGACCGCCCGGCGAAGAACCTCTTTGATGGGGACAAATATTCGGGCGGAGGGATCTCCAGAATGGCCATCCCCAGGCACGGCAGCAGCCCTGCCGCTGCACCACGGAATTTCGATCCCAAGAATATTCTGCCAGGGGCGATCAACGTGGGCTTCGCTGACAACCATGCGGAAACAGTAAAGCTCGAAGAACTCTGGAATCTTTACTGGCACAAAAATTGGGTCCCTCCCGCCAAACGCCCCGGCCGTTGAGTCATTGTTCATCCTGAGCCCAGCACGAATCTTCGCTAGTCCTAGGGATAAAGTCGTTCCGTGTCGTGCACCTGATCCGAAAAGGAACTGGTGAGTGATTCGGTCTTGGCTTTATCGCCAACACCTTGCGAAAATTCACGATGCGCAACTGCCGTTTTGAGGTTTAAGGTCCCACCCTTCGAACGCGCGGCGTAGGAATCGTTCGAAAGACCTTGTGTGTTTTAGCCATCGAATACTCTGAACTGCCGGCCATCGAAACGCACCAAAATGCTTTGATTGCCCGCCCCCACGTAGTCATCCTGGATTTGCAAAAGGCTTTGAAGGGCGTCCGAAGGCAGGCCGCGTTCCCAAGTCCAAGCTGTCTGTCTCTACAGGGGCTCCAGACTTTTCCTCAGGAAAAACTGGTAGGCCGAAAACAACAAGAATCCAAGTCACAGCACTCTGCAAGGGATCGCTCGGGAACAGCCTTTCCCGAAGGTCGCCGCTCCTCGAGCCCTCAAGGCCGAAGGGCCCCGTGGAGCGCGGCACCGGGACACCTAGATCCGGTCCACCAACCGCTTCCTGGAGGGTCGAGTGACACGAGTCCTCAATTCCCAACGCCCCTTGTCTAATGTGATATCTCTGACTTGTGGGGCGTGAGTGAGGGGCATCCGGCACCCACCCCAAACCCACGGCTAGGGATCGATGCGGTTAGCCGCCTTTTGGTCCACGGTCCAAGTCCCTGCCATGCTGTGATCGTTGTTCCAACGCGTATGCCACTTTTGATTTTTGGGATCGATGACCTCGTTGCGATTGGCGGCTTCGGCATGCCCGTCACAAAACATCAACACCGTCCGACGGTTGTGCCGGTTGGAAGGCCACTCCGATGCCGTGGTGGGATCGACGTTCCCATCATAACCTCCGAGTCTGTCAAGAGGGCTGCCTGTCGACCCTGGCTTGGAATCCGCCAGCATGATCATGTCCGAGGGAGCGACCACCTGCGCTTCTTTGACTTCAGCCCAGACATCCACATCGCCCCCCAACCCTTTGTCCGAGAACGCGGGGAACGCCCCCCAGTCGTTGTAGCCGATCGAGAACAAGGCGGTTTCACTGATGCCAAAAGGGTCGCGGCCCCCTCCTGTGAGATTGGGGGCTCCCAGAGTTTTGTTGAAATTTGTATCCCACCGGCTTTCCGGTCTCGCGGATGGACACGAGAAGACAGCCCGGTTGGTGCCAATCTGAGTAAAGAGGCGGGCCGGCCACACGTAACGCACACCGCCGACGGCGAAAAGGGTGCCCGGGTACCTTCCGGTGTCTTGAACATACATGACCGTCGCAATGCCAAGTTGCCGCATGTTGTTCAGGCAACCGGTCTGTTTTGCTTTCGCTTTGGCTTTGGAAAGCGCAGGCAAAAGCATGCCTGCGAGAATGGCGATAATGGCAATCACCACCAATAGCTCAATGAGCGTAAAGGCCTCGGCGCGATGTGTGCGGCGAACACGGAAGTCCTGGAGCAAACACATAAGAATAGGGGTTTGGGGTTTCCGTTTCGGTGCCAGTCTCGGAACGACAAGTCAACTTGCTTTTTACGGTGACCCCACTCTATCATTCAAGAGGCGTCGCAACCATTAAAATACTCCACGAAACCAATCCCAGGATCGTCGATCATTTTTTCGAAAGCCAACGAGCCGCGTTCTCAATCACGCGCTGCACAGTCGGGTCCTTAAAAACTGGAAATGTCTCGTGCCCAGGTCGGAAATAGAACACGCGCCCTTTGCCGACATTCCAAACCGAACCACTGCGAAACCATTCTCCCGTAGCCCAGCGTTCCTCCAACACCACTTCGTCCGGGTCAGGAACGTGGAAGGGTTCGTCGTACATCTCGGTCTGCGAGATCACGAATTTTTCGGGGAGACCCTTCGCGATCGGGTGCCTGGGCAACAAAACGGAGATCTGGCTTGGCTTCCCATCGGCTCGATAGGCCGGAAAGCAGCAATTCGGAAGCGTCAAATAAACCTTCACAGGCTCGGTGCCCGAAGATTTTCGCAGGATCGCAGCAGGAGAGAGTCGATCCTTATAAGAGGGCGGCGTGCGAACTCGATCGAACAAGTTGCTCTCGATCAACACCGCCGCTGGTCGATCCGGTAGACTCAACTTGAGCAACGCATTTTGGCGGGCCCGCACGTTCATGGCCTCCATAAACGGAGCCGACCAATGCGCCGAGTGCAGGGAAATCAACCCCAGCTTCCCGGCCTGGATCCTCGAAACAATGTGTTTGGCCTTGTCGGCGGAGATCTCGCCCTGGCGCACGTGCCCCCACCAGATCAGCACATCCGTTTTCTCAAGAACCGAATCGGAAAGCCCCTGCTCCGGGTCATCCAACCGCGCCGTCGTCACTAGAAACCCAGGCTTCTGACGGAGGGCAGCGGCAATCTCCTGACCAATAAAGTTCTCGTAAACTTTCTTCTGCGCCGGCTGCTGTTCATCCCAAACAAGAACCCGAACTGGCTCCGAAGCCGCGGGCAGCTGGAACAAAAGACAGAACAGGACAAAATGCCAGATTCGCATAACACTCTTTCAAGAAAAGGCGTTCCCCGATGGCGGGGCCCACCTGGTTTGCTCTCATCTGGCCTCATGCCCAGCGACAAAGCGACTCGACATGAGCTGCGGAGCCATCCCGCAGCCAGCCATCAAGCTGCGAAGGATCCTTTAGCTGCTGTCCTCTCGACCGGGGCACAACCACATACCGACAATCCAGTTCAGGGAGCGTGGACATATCTCCCCATAATTTCTCAAACTGCGCCACAGGAAAAATATCCTCCTGTCCGTTGCCCCATCGTTTCTTGACATCCTTCAGAGTGATGTAAGTGGGCATCCTGGCGGCAAGCTTTCGAACCGCTTCCGCGACGATCGCCTGATCCCCGAGGTTTGACCTTGTGAGTCCGAACACGGAAAGGGTTCGGTCAATCTCAATCCAAGTGGTCAGGGTGTTGTAGTAGCTGAGATCGAACTCGACTTCCTCCCGGGGCATTGCCAGGCCTTCGACCAGCCGCGGCCTCCCGTCAACCCGAGCCAACCCGCCACCCCGATCATCCACACGGCGGCTGATGACCTCGAAACTCAATGCCGCTCCGGACCGGGCGTGCCACCCCAGCAGCGCCGCATCCAAATTCGCGCCCAACGTATCGATGTTGTGGAGCAACAAATAATCCAGCTGCGGATTGACTTCCAGGGCGGCGGCGAGCGAACCGTTTCTCAGCAAATTCACAAACTCGAACCAATGCCCAACAGGGTGCATGCATTGCGACGGCAAATTATCCACGTAATCACTCCCCTCCCCCGCGCCCCGAGCCCAAGCCATCAAGGCGTCATGCAAACCCTCCCGAACCTTCTGCTTCTGTGCATCCAACTTTTGGTGCGTGATTTCATCCCAGGCAAAAACGAGGTCGCGCACCATCGGGACGAGTCGGAGTCCGATGGACTTTCCCGGCGAAAAAACGATCGCTCCCTCGTAAGCGAACTGGTCACGCTGCCGCAAAAACCTCTCGATGGCCTCGTGCGTGAGATAGCTTGTCGTGATGAAGTGAACCGGAGCCTTTCCAAATCGGTCGGCTGCAAAACGGCTTTTGGCGATGTGGATCTCCAGGAAACTCCGGTGTTTTTGGGCAAAGGGAAAGAACGGGTTCAAAGCCTTCACGACGCCTGCTCCCTGCGTCCATCGGCTGCCGGCGCCCCCGGCCAACGTCACCACCCCTGCGCGGCCCTCCCGGAGCAACGCTTCCCCCACTTCGAGGAAGTCAGCCGAGTCTTTCATGTCGTCCCAATGCGTCACATCGCTGGCTTCAACGTCTGTGAGGCGCACGTTCACCGAGAGACGGTTGTGCGCGAGCCCCGTGCGCCCGCTCTTCAGATCCGCGCGGATCTGCTCGTGCTGCATGGAGTCGAACCCGTTTTCGAGCAGCATGTCGGAAAGATTCAGACCCGAGGTTTGACCCGCGACAAACCTCGGCAGCAACCGGTCAAACAACGAAGGCATGACCCCGGCAAAATCCCCACCAGTCCTGCAGGCTAGCGAGAACAGATCCAACTCCATGCGCCTTTGGAGCGTGAGCTGTTGGGCATC
Organism: Verrucomicrobiales bacterium; assembly: GCA_947487925.1. Classification (GTDB taxonomy): domain Bacteria; phylum Verrucomicrobiota; class Verrucomicrobiia; order Limisphaerales; family F1-80-MAGS106; genus F1-80-MAGS106. Next base: position 6,002 of record CANLCA010000016.1, read on the forward strand.
TCCCCGGATGGCCGACGGCAACGTGAGAGCGTAGTAGCCCGGCAGCAGCAAAGCGCGGTCATCCTCAAGAAGCGCGGAGACCGTCCCCGTCACATTGATCGCAAACTCATACACCACGGGATCCATGGCGAAAGGGAGCGCGCGCTCCAAGGATTTCTTCAAGGACACCATGGAGTCAGCCAAAAAGTCCTGCCCCGCAGCCTTCGCCTCCGGCGCAAAGATAAACCCCATACCGCCCCCGGACATGCCCCCCAACATCCAGAAACCCCAGAAGTGCTCACCAAACTGCGCCCGGCATTTCTCTATCAACGTTTCCGTGAACTCGTTCGTGACCCAAGGCACGATTGTTTGGATCGGGCCGAAGAAGTTTCGAGTGGTGGCCGCGCCCAACCGGCGGATGTCGCCCGCGCGCAGAGCCTCCAGGATCTCTTCAAAAATCCGCCCAGCCTCCAGTCGGGCCTCCCATTCCGCTCGAGCCCGGATCAGATACTTCTCGCTCACCATTTCCAAAATGGGCCCAACATTCTGTGCCATGCCACCATGCACCAACACCAGACTGTGCTGGAGCCTTTCCCTGGCAGCCTCAGAAATCTCACCGCTCCCAATGACTCGGTGCTGCGGGAGCAGGCAGCCCCGGCTCACGCCGTGCTCGGGATCCATCGGCCCCGGAACACCGCCCTCGATCAGCTTGATCCCTGGCCACACTCCGCCAGAATCCTGCCATCCCCCGCCCGAGCCACCCATCCACTCCCCAAGAATCGCCCGAGCCGCTACCAAACGCCGTTCGTCCTCCTCCATCATCCCCGTGAGCGCCTTGATCTGTCCCGTTGCACGCATGCAAAGGGCGATGATCGAAGCAAGCAGGTTGGTGGACACCGCAAGCCGCGAGCCCTTCGGGATGTGGTTCACCTGGCTCACAATTTCCAAGCCCATCCCTGGCCCTACGAGGCGCTCCAATAAATCGCCCAGGGACTGGCTCGCCCCCTCGATGCCGGGCGGCACCAAGCCGGACGCAATCACAGCCGCCTTGATCAATCCCAGATAATCCCTCGCGAAATCAAACACCTCCGCGAAATCGCGAAGGGTCGCTGTGCAGTTCAAGTCCACGCTCACCAGTCTCAACACAGGCTCGTCCAGCACACGCAGAAAGGTTTGGATCGGAGGGATCGGCCGTTCGTCCCTCCCACGAACCGCAAGATCGATGGACACATTCAACACACGCGCTCCTTCCGGGAAATCCATGCCCAGAAAAAAGATGTCACTCCAGCAGGAATGGGAGAGATCCATCCGCACCGGCGTCCGCTCCGTCAGCACAGGGAACAAGCGGGTCACCTTGCCCGGCAGGAGGAGTTCTGGACGAATTCGCAACGGATGATCCAGAGGATGCCCCATGCGAAACATCCACTGATTGCCCGCAACCTGGCGGACGCTTCGCCGAACCTGGTCGGCAAGAGTCTGCAGCGCAAGCTCCCGATAGGCCGTGGCCAGGGCGCTGCAGTTCGCGTCGTGGATGCCCTGCTGCGCCTGCTCGCGCTGAAAAGCATCCACCGCCTCCTCGAACCTCCTCTCCAGCAGGTGCGAAAACCCCTCGAAAGAAATCAAACCTCGCGTGCCCGAAAGTCGGCAAGGCGCCTGATACCGATAAATCGCGGATAACAGCGTCAGCGCTCGAACGCGCTCATACAAATTCAAACTGGCCCGACGAAACTGGTCCAACAACCGCGCCTCCCGAAGCAGTGAACCCAGGTCCAAACCATTGCACACGCTCTCCACGGAGAGGTTGCGAATCTCCGGGTTCGGGCTCGTGATGATCTCGACAAATCGGCTCTTCATATTCTCCGGGAAAGCGTCCCCCATACAAATCCTGCTCACCCTCGGCCGGCGGCCATCTCCACAATGCGCAAGAGCAATTCCTCACGGTCTCGCCCTGACATCCCGAGTGCCAGTTGAGCTGTCCAGAGTCCATACTTTTCGCCCATGTCGTAGCGTGCCCCGTTCAGTTCCGCGGCAAGATAGCGCTCCTTTCGCGCCAACCTCGCAAGGGCTGCAGAGAGGGCGAGAGAAGTGCCCTGCTCCAAACTCTGAAGCTGATCGTTCAAAATCTCAAAAATAGAGGGCGTCAACACGTGCATCCCAAAAAAACAGAGGTAATGGCCGGCGCGAAGACCCGGCACGACCAGCTTCTGCTCCGCTTCGGTCGGGCTGGGTTTCTCCAACACTTCATCAATCTGATACAACGTCGAGACCCCCGGCACACGGCGTCCGCCCACGGTCCCATAATAAGGCAAAAGCCGCTCCCTCGTGGACTGAACGGCTGAAACAGAGCACGATTCAGAATCCGCCGTATCGACCAACTGCCGCGCGCACCGGGCGAGCTCCCGGCTGACGTAGAGATGGTCGCCTACCATGTGCAGAAATGAAGACGGCCCCACCCACTCCCGGGCGGTGAGAAGGGCATGACCATAACCGCGAGCCTCCCGCTGCTCGATGAACACAAGCTGCCCGGAAAGCGGTCCCGCAGCAGCGCGATAGGCGTCCTGATCCCCCGGACAAACAACCAGCGCCACCTCTTCCACCCCCGCATCCAGCGCTTCCTCCAACAGAATCCGCAGCGCCGACTTTGGCTCGGAATCTCGGTCAACAAGGCTTTGCAGCGCCAGGGAGCGCTGTTTTCGGCCGGCCGCAGTGATCACCGCTTTTTGGATCTTGCCCATTTTTTACCTCGCTCGAATGCTCATTCTCAAACCTACACCCTCAGTCTTTCCGAGGTTGGAGTCCCGGCTTCGTGGACGCGGGGCGTTTGGCAGGCGCGTTGGTCTTCCCCTCTTTGAAGGCGCTTCGAAGCAGCCAGTGCCTCTTCAAACCCTGCAACAAATCATCCGCATGAAGGACTGCCGCCGAGATGCCCGCAAGCATGTTCGTATTCGCCTGGACCTGGGTGTGCAGGTTGCTCGATATGCCCGCGAGGTTCTCCAATACCGGCAGCAAGTTTGTCAACACCTGATGCAGATCCTGGCGAGCTTGGACGATCAGGAAATCCGCCTCACCAACCGCTTTATCCGCTTTGTCCACCGCCCCGCCGACTTTATCCAAGGCTCCCCCAACCTTCTCCAGCGCGCCCTCGGCGCGCTGGTTGAGATTCGTCGGGATCAACCATGCTCCCAGAGAGCCCTGCCGGTTGGTCAACCCCTCGGTGATCAAACGAAGATGGGCCAGCGACGGTTGCAACCCCTCCACGGTTCCATTCAAGTTCGACGTCAGTCGAATCGCGTTCGTGAGCACCTGGCCAATCTGGTTGGTCAGAGAAAGCACACCCGGGAGAGCCGCCTTGACCACCCCCACCATCTTTGTCAACTCCTCCGGGAGAGACTCGGATTCCTCCATGGCCAACTCAAATTTGCTGTCGTGGGCAACTGGTTTGTAATTCTGGTTTGTCCCGACCGTGGTTAGGATCTCAACGGGACTTAGATCCTTCGCCAGTTTGTAGGTCGCTTTCCCGATCCGACCGCGAGTCACCTCTAAAAATCTGTTTCCAAGAAGATCCCCCGAATTGAGCCGCACCTTGGAGTCCGACCAAAGATAGCCGTAGTAGGGCTCCCAGATCCGGAACTCCACGTACATGTCGTGATTGAAATCATCCGCCGGCGTCGGGTCGATCAGCGTGATTTCACCCACGTTCAAACCCATCAACTTGACGGGATCCCCCACCTTCATCCCGGTAGCCGCGCTTGTGTAAGTGTAGTAGAGGGCCTTTGCCTTGAACCACCCTTTGGTCTTGGCGGTGTGAAAAACGTAGAAGCCGAAGCCAAAAAGGAACAAGAGTACCGCGAATCCAAGAAACCAGCCCACGGTTTTTTCGACACGGCTGAGCCGGGTGCGAAGTTGAGGGGTCAAATCATGCAACGCCATGGCACTTCCTAGAATACCTAAACCAAAACCTCTGTCGAAGTCCACTTCCCTTCGCGCAGGAAAGTGAATTGACAACCCGAGCTCTGCCAAGAGCCGGAGTTCTCGGTCGTTGCGAGGATCGTCACCGGCGTCCCGCGAAAGAATTCGTGTCCTCTCGAAAGTTTGCCCAAGAAACCGACCCACCAGGCGGCCTGTTCTTGATCAAGCCCCGCCAGAGGATTATCCAGAAGCAAAAACCCAGGCTTCGTCGCCAACGCCCGGGCGAGTCCTACCCGAGGCCTCCAACTGCGTCCAATCCTCCCCGGCAACCGATCCTTGAATTGAGAAATCCCCACCATATCAAGCAGTTGGTTCACTTGGCTCCCAACTTCATCAAACGTTTGATTCTGATGGTAGCACAGCGGCAGGGCCACATTTTCATACACAGACATCTGAGGGAACAACCGACTGCCCTCCTCAAAAACAAGCCCCACTCTCCGACGAAGTTCCACCCAATCATCCCCTCGCAGAACCGAGGTGTCACGGCCAAAAAGGCGGATCACCCCTGCGCTGGGTCGCGCGAAGCCGGCAAGGGTTTCGATCAAACGACTTTTCCCACTTCCGGTGGCGCCCACGACAACGCGGTAATCGCCCTCGCAAAGAGTGCAGTTGAGCTCATCAAACTCCACGCCGTCCGCCAGTCCCGAGGACGTCAATCGCAAGCCCTGCAGCTCCGCCACGATGCCTGCTTGATCAAGGGTGCGAGTATTCATTGTTTGAATGATGCAACTCAAACCAACGTTTGGATCAGAAAAATGCCGTCAAAAACAACACAGAGAACCACGCTCTGCATGACCGCTCTCGTAGTCGCTTCCGAAACCTCCCCCAACGTCAGCGGCCTCGCCAGCCCTTCGTAACAGCAGGTCATGGAAATCACGCCCCCGAAAACAGCTGTTTTTAGGGCTAGCAATATGAAATCAGACCACCGTAGCGCGTTGGCGATCTGGGATAGATAAACCTCCGGGGTGAGTGGAACGTTCTGCAAGAACGCGAAGAGATAGCCTCCCGCCAAGGACAGGAGGATCGAATACACCGTCAACGCGAACGTCGACAGAGCCATGCCACACACTCTTGGCGCCACCAAATAGTGCACGGGATCGATCCCGAGAGCCTCCAGCGCCTCGATCTCCCCCATCGCACGTGCCGTCCCCAACTCGATCACCGTCGCCGTCCCAATCTTGGAAAGCATCAGCAAAGCCGTGACTGCCGGCCCCAATTCCCTGATCACAACCGCAACCATGATCTTTCCCGTCAACTCCTGGGCCCCAACCCGAGTCAAAAGGGCCACGCTCTGCCCGATCACCAAAAAGCCAATACCCAATGCCATGAAGGCGGCCATCGGCAGAAGCCGAACCCCGGCGCGCGTCATCTCGCGCCTCATCATCGGATGCATCATCTTCGAAGCCACATTGGACTTGGTGATGATGACGGAAAGGGTGATTAGAAAAAACGCCCCCAGATCCCGCGCCACCAGGATCAGCCTCAAGAAACCCCTCCCGATCTTCGAGGCAGCCAATCCTGCCCTGCTCCGATCAACGGCCCCAAAATAGGACTCAGCGACCGGAGGGCTCATGGCGATTCACCCGAATGCCTCGCGGAACTCCATGATCCCAAGGCTGCCCTCAACTTCTCCAATGGCAGTCCAACCACGTTCGAAAATGATCCCGAAACCTCGGACACAATAAGGCTTCCATGCTCCTGGATGGCGTAGGCGCCCGCCTTGTCCAATGGTTTGATGCGCGCCAAATACTGCTTGATCGCCCCGAGTGAGAGCGGCAACAGGGTCACGTCCGAGGTTTCCGAAAAAACTCGCTGCTTGTGCGCCCGCAGATGAATCAAACAAACACCCGTCACAACTTGATGGGTCTTTCCCTGCAACGCTTCCAACATCCCTTCAGCCTCCGTTGTGTCCCGCGGTTTTCCAAAAAGCCGGACCCCCAAACACACCACGGTGTCCGCCCCTAGCACAATGGAGTCCGGAAACCTCTTCGCCACGGTTCGCGCCTTGCGATAGGCATTCAAAGCCGCCACCTCCCAGGCCGTCAACTGCCCCTCCTCACTCTCCTCAGCTTCGCTCGCCACAACAAGGTGTCTCACGCCCAAAACCCCCAGCAACTCGCCGCGCCTAGGAGAGGTCGAAGCCAGAATGATCTCGGGAAACTCGGGATCCCCGCTTTCGTTGGGGTCACGGGTGACGCCCGACTCCTGACTCGCTTTCGCCATCCCCCAACAATACGCCCCACGATGCCCCCTGGCAACTGCCGCCTCTCTCCTCCTGCAATTTCCCACTGGGCAAGAAACCGGTTCTCTGATTTGCTCACCCTAGCATCTCTATGAAAAAGAACACGGCAGGCCAACAAGGAAGCCAACGTCTGGCGGCTGAAAAGCAATCCAGCGCCGCCGGAAGTGGCAGAATCCATCCCGTCGTGATTTACCCGTTCAGACAGCCGGCTGATTATTCGGACCTGGAAGCGCTCTACCTCCTAATCGCCAAGCTCAACGTGGAACCCCACAAATACGCACGACCCATCACGGTGATGGATCGTAAAACCTATTACGCTCAAAAAGGAGACCCGCGGTTCCTTGCGTTCAGAAAAAATACCGTCGCCAAGCACTCAGATATCCTGGACTCCTGGTGCGTGGATACCTGCCAGATGTGGTACTCGGGGTTGGGATCCGCGTTTGAACGAGGCACCGATGAGGATGTGTATTGGCTGATTCCAGGGGATTTCAATTATGGGTCAGCGGTCGGTCAAGAGGTGCTCGGTCGATTGCACGACCTTCCCGAAATCGCCTTAGAACTTCGGCAAGACCTCTGCGTCGGGGAAATCGCAACCGACCACAACAACTCCAAGCAACTCATCGACACCTATGGAACCTTCGCGCTTCTTTACAATTGGTTTCCCGTCGAGGCCCAGGAAATCCGACAATTTACCGAGCGGCCCCGGTCCGAGTTCTTTGCCGTGCGCCACGGGTTCTTGGGCGAACTCCTGCGACAGCGCTGGTTCGCCTACGAACAGACCGTGGTCATGATGTTGCAAACGGTCTTCACGAACAAACGGATCAGCCGCTTTTTTGTGGGAAACATCTCGGATCTGCCGGAGGGTCGCGAGTCTTTCGCCTCCGCCATGCAGCAGGTGGAGCGCACGGAGCGAGTTCTGAAAACGGTTTGGCGCGAGCGAAACCAGCCCAAGAGCAACTGGGCCGAACACTATCGTCTGCTCGAGGCGCAGTCCGAGCAGATCCGCAGATCCGCTTTAGTGATTCTGCAAAACTTGCTGGGTTAGAGAATGAATTCACTAACGTCCTGAAGCCCGTCTAATTAATTAAGATACGATTAATCATGAGTTCCTACGGTCCCAAGAAAACGCTCCGAGCGGTCAACTTCATCTGCAACGCGCCCCAGGCGCAGTCAGTCAGTCTGGTGGGCGATTTTAACGCCTGGAATCCGACGGCGCATCCCCTGGCGCAGCTCCCCGATGGCGCCTGGTTCCGTACCATGGAGTTGCTCCACGGACACCACCGTTACGCGTTCCTAGTCGATGGGACCCTAACGCTCGATCCGCGCGCCCAAGGCGTCACCCGTAATGAGAGAGGCGAACGCGTCTCCCTGGCCCCCGTCAGTTGAATCTGGTCCCACCCGCGCCAACTCCTCTCGCGGCGCGCCGTCGAAGCCTCGAAATTCCAACGAACGCAGTGCCAACAGAATTCGATGAGTCATTCTACCAGGAACTCCGCCTACCCAAATGAGAGTTCACCGAATTACCCGCGACGTCGGTGAACCCCGTGTGTTGAACTCCAACCAGAAGGAGAATCGTGGCGTGAAAATCGTCTTCGGGCACCTGGCACTCCACCGCCGCACCGCCCAATTGGTCCCCCACACCGTGGCTCATCCTGCCACGCCCGTCAACCTCCATGGAGCCACCCTGATCCTCGCCTAATTTCTTGAAACTCCAGAAAAAGTGAACAAGAGGGCGGTTTTTCTCTTGCAATTGTTGTATAGAAAATCTATATGTCTTGAACACATGTCGGCGCGTTTGCCCATTCTGCACAAGACCCCCTTTGTTCTC
>CANLCA010000017.1 GCA_947487925.1 Verrucomicrobiales bacterium
AGGCTAACACAGCGCGATGCCCGTCGAACCTCAGGCAGATTGGCATGACCTTGGCCATGTATTCCAACGATAACAACGAGAAGTTTCCATTCTCAGGCCGCGCCTGGCCGCAGATGCCATTTGTGGATTTGTTCAAGCTCTTCAACCCCTACCTGAGCACCAACAGTTACGAGTTTTATAAGTGCCCGGCGGACAAAGGCAAGGCATGGAACATCGAGTGGACCATTAAGAATGGCGCCGGCAACGGCGGGCTGCGGACCAACGACCTGCTGTTTCCGGATTCCTACTACTACTACCACCAGTTCTACAACGATGACACCCAGAGTCCGAAGCTGACCGTGAGAGCGACAACGGATGTCCTGTCGCCCTCCAAGAAAGCAGTCATCTCCTGCTTTGCCGAGCCCGAGAACGGCAACCTTGGGGATCGTAACATAGCTCATGGCAAAGAGGGCGTCCCGTTGTTGTTTGTGGACAGTCACGCGGAGTTCGCCAAGTGGAAGAAGCTCAACAAGACGATCCCCTATGGTGAGTACAACCTGGACTGGACCGTCAAAGGTTTGAAGGGCGAAGATTTGCAATAACTCACGCTGGATGAAACGGCGTGAATTCATTCGGGCGACCGCCTTGGGCTCGGTGGCCTTGAGTGCTGGAGCAGTCGTCGATTCCATCGCCGCTCCAAATTCGCAGGGGCCGGTTCCGATCATCGACACACACACGCATTTTTACGACCCTTTTCGCCCTCAGTGCGTGCCTTGGCCCGGCAAGAATGAGGCCGCGCCCTAAAGGCGGGTGATGCCTTCGGACTACCGGCGCGTGGCAATGGCGGAAGGGGCGGTTGGGACCGTGGTGGTGGAGGCCAGTCCGTGGCTTGAGGACAACCAATGGATTCTTGACCTGGCATCGGATGAGAACTTCATAGTCGGATTTGTGGGGCACCTGACGCCGCGAGAACCCGCGTTTGGGGGGCACCTTAAGCGTTTCGCGAACAACCGGCTTTTTCGTGGGATCAGGGTCGGCGGCGGCGTCTTGCAAAAAGGCCTGCCCGAAAAGGCCTTCATGGACGATATGAAACGCCTGTCCTCAGCCGGCCTGGCGTTGGATGTTCTGGGGGGGGCCGGAAGTGCTGGCGCTCACGTCCGATTTGGCAGGAAACGTTCCGGACCTGAGGATTGTCATCGATCACGTGGCGAATCTGAGAATAGACGGCCGACAACCTCCCCAGGCCTGGCGCGATGGCATTCGGTCAGCCTCACAACACCGGCATGTGTATTGCAAGGTTTCCGGACTGGTGGAGGGCTCGGGAAAACGCGATGGCCAAGCTCCCGCCGAAGTGGATTTCTACCGACCCGTTCTGGACGTGGTTTGGCAGTCTTTCGGCAGCCGACGCGTGGTGTATGGAAGCAATTGGCCTGTCAGCGAACCCTTCGCGAATTACCCCACCGTCCAACGGATCGTGAGCACCTATGTTGCGGAACGAGGAACTGAAGCCAGCCGCCGCTTTTTCTCGAAAAATGCGCTGGATGTTTACCAGTGGATCCAGCGTTGACAACTCCCAGGCCCTTCAACCTAAAAACGGAAGTTGAACCCTTATTTTCGCGAAGTGACACTCATGGTGAAGAAGTTACGCTGACTGAGCACCTCACCCATACAGTGAACCGGCGTCCAGATTCGTTATTTTTCACATCTTGTTGTATGAGTGATAATTAACGAAGATTAGTGGTTTCTCAGCTGCTTTTTCCAGGTTCAAGCGGGAACGTGATCCCTTTCCCGCGGACCGAAGACCCACAGGGTTCCTGCTGTGATGAGCGCGTTCACTAGAAGCAGCTCAAACCCAAATCGATAACCTCCGAACCAAGCCGGAACGTTTTGTTCAAGCACTAGGCACAGCAGCGGCGACCCACAACAGACCCAAGGCACCCAGCGGTCCCGGATCGAACACCGGGTAGTCAACCCCAGCGCAAAGAGGCCGAGCAAAGGTCCGTACGTGTATCCAGCGAGCCGGAGGATGGCGTCGATGACCGCGTCGCTATCCAGTGCCCTGAAGGCAAGAATAAAGCCCAGAAGAATGACCGCAAAACCAGCGTGGACAAGGTGCCGTCGCCGAGTCTTGGTTGTCTCGGGAGCCAGGGATTTCTCCTGCCCGAGAAAATCGAAACAGAACGAGGTCGTCAACGTCGTCAGAACCGAATCTGCGCTCGAGAAAGTCGCGGCCGTCAGTCCGATGACAAACGCGACGGAAGCGAGCACTCCGAGGTGTTGCAGTGCCAAAGTGGGAAATAACGCGTCAGTTCTCGATGGCAACGGGATCCCTTTGGCTTGGGCAAAATGATGGAGGAGGACACCGAGGGAAAGGAACACCAAGTTGACAAGGACCATCACGATCGAAAACGCGCACAGGTTGGTTCTCGCCTCGCGCAACGTGCGGCAGCTGAGATTTTTTTGCATCATGTTTTGATCCAAACCATTCATGGCAATCGCCAGGAATATTCCGCTCACGAATTGTTTCCAGAAAAAATTCTTATCCCGCCAATCCCAGAAAAAAGTTCGACTCATCTCGCTCTCCTTCACGAGTGTGATGAGCCCGCGCAGATCCAGATCCAACCTTTGAGCGATGGCCAGGATCGAGAGTCCAAGGCCCAGGAGAAGGAAAGTGGATTGGAATGTGTCCGTCCAGACCAGCGTTCTGATTCCTCCCCGCATCGTGTAGACCAGCATGAGCAGGATCGACACAGAGACGGTCGCAGCAAACGGAATGTGCCAGGCATCAAAGATGAACGATTGCAGAACGCTCGCGGCCAAATAGAGCCTTGCCGCCGCGCCTGTCAGACGCGAGATCAGGAAGAAAAACGAACCTGTCTTCTGAGAGTGCGACCCGAATCGCGACCCAAGATAACTGTAGATAGAGGTGAGGTTCAGCCTGTAATACAAAGGGAGCAGCACTCCGGCGATGATGGCGTAGCCCACGAGGTTGCCCAAGACGACCTGAAGATAAGCGAACTTGGAACTTGCAACCTGGCCGGGCACGGAGATGAAGGTGACGCCGGAAAGGCTGTCCCCGATGTAGCCGAAGGCCACGGCGTACCAGGGAGAAGTCTTGTTCCCGAGATAGTAGCTCCCGCTGGTGGCCCCCCTTGATGTTTTCCAAGCGATTGCCAACAAGGCCGCGAAATAGCATCCGATACAAACCAGGATCCAGGAAGGTGACATGATCGCGCCGGTTCGGGGCACATGGGTCAACCCTCAGGACACCGTCAAGCCGACCGGCCCCAGGAGATTGTTGACCGAGGTCCCAAGCCCTGAGCAAGCTTCACGGGTCAATTCGACCAGCTCTGGCTCCGACAAACGCAGGGGAGCGGCGGTCGACTCCACAAAGCCCTGCAGAGTCGACTCCGCGTAGTGCATCAGCCCTTGTCTGAGGGGCATCGAAAAACTCGCGAGAATCAAGCCATAGGCGATGGTATGCCATCCTCGGGCTTCGCCCCGAGAGATGGCCTCGAGGTAGCGGGTCAGCACCCGATTCCCACGCATGGGTTTGAGCCGGCGCAACTGGGCCTGGCCGATCATCGCGCTCACTTCGGCGAAAGGCATGCGAGCCGAATCCTTCGATCCTGTCTGATCCAGCGCAATCAGCTCACGGGCCTGCCCGCGCGAAACGAATTCATAAGCGCTCTTGATCGCGGGCAGCTCAGCTGGGATCAGTATGCGCTCACGGTAAACGTGAAGAAACTCCCTCAGCGCGGCGAGGGAAAGAATGGGGGCCAACTCGAGAGCGGACAATGTTGATGCGAGGGCCTTCAGCCCGTCGGGGCTTCCCAACCGCGAGGCGAAGGGGTGGACTCCATGGAGCACCCTCTCGGCTTCTGCGGACATTAGGTTGGTGGCGTCGTGCATGACTGCTTCGGAGGCAACGCTAGCGACTGCCGGACTGCATGCCAACCACTAACCGCGCCCACGAAGACCCAACAGATCCGAGTGAACATCAGAGCGCCGGAAGGACGTGTTTCACGATTCCCTGTGATCTGTTGCTGCCGAAGAATTCGAGAAAGGTTTCAAGGACTCGTGTCACTGCGCCTTCCCAACATTGGCTTAGCGGTGTCCCCGTCAAGGGGAAGTGCGGACAGGCAAGCCTTTCAGGAACTTGTCCAGACGCTCAACCGCGACTTGGATTTGATCGAGGGCGGTCGCAAAACAGCACCGCAGAAAACCTTCGCCACAGGCGCCGAAAGCACTTCCGGGAACGCACGCGACTTTTTGTTCCCGTAGCAGGCGGACCGCGAATTCCTTCGAGGAAAGCCCGGTCCCGCGGATGCTTGGAAACGCGTAAAAGGATCCTCGGGGCAGGTGACAGGGCAGGCCCATGTCATTCAGGGCTTTGACGATGTAATTCCGGCGCATCCGGTATTGCTCCCTCATTTCAACGGTGTCAGGCCGGCCGTTCTCGAGCGCCTCCACGGCCGCTTCCTGGCTGATGATACTGGCGCAGAGCATGGAGTACTGGTGGATCCGCATCATCGCCTCCACCAACTCTTCGGGACCGCACGCGTAGCCGATGCGAAATCCCGTCATCGCGTAGGCCTTGGAAAATCCGTGGAGAAAAATCGTGCGTTCCTTCATCCCGGGCAGAGTGGCGATGCTGGTGTGCTCCCCTTCGAACGTGAGTTCCGAGTAAATCTCGTCCGTGATGACCAGCAGATTGTGGCGTCTGACCACCTCGGCGATCTTCGCCAACTCTTCACGGTCCATGGTCCCGCCGGTGGGGTTCGTGGGGAAGTTCAGCATCAATACTTTGCTCCGTGGCGTCACAGCTCGCTCCACGGCTTCGGCGGTCACGGCAAATCCATTCTCCACCAAACATTCGACCGGCTTCGGGATCCCATGCGCGAGGGCAACCGAGGGAGAGTAACTCACGTAGCACGGCTCGTGGTAGAGGACTTCGTCGCCCGGATTGAGCACCGCTCGCAGCGCGATGTCCAGGGCTTCGCTCACCCCCACCGTGACCAGGATCTCTGACTTCGAGCTATAACGCAGCCCGAAGCTCTCTTCGACGTAGCGGCTGATGGCTTCGCGCAACTTCGGCAATCCCAAGTTCGAAGTGTAGCTGGTTCGCCCCCGTTCCAAAGCGTAGATCGCGGCCTCCCTGATATGCCACGGAGTTGCGAAATCAGGTTCTCCGACCCCGAGGGAAATCACTCCAGCGGTGTTTTGGACAACCTCGAAAAACTCGCGGATGCCGGAGCGCGGGATGGCTCTTACATGGTTGGCGACGAACATAAGCTCAGTTACTTGATTGGGGGTTGCTCATTCATTGGGGATGGAGTTGGCTCACGGGAGGGGGCGGGAGGGTGAAGATCCCAGGGCACGCGGTTCAGGCGTCCTGGGGTCAGGCGGCGGCTTCGCCGGCCCGGGTTCGGATTGAAGGCTTGGACTCACCCCGCACGGACTCGGCTGTGATGGTGATTGATTCGACATCCTCGCGACCAGGAATTTCGAACATCAAATCGAGCATCAACTTCTCGATCATGGCTCGCAGAGCCCGAGCTCCCGTCCCCTTTTTCACAGCTTGTGCGGCAATCTCATTGAGGGCATCGGAAGAGAATTGCAAATGGACGCCGTCCGCCGCCAGCAATTTAGCGAATTGCTTGGTGAGGGAGTTTTTCGGAGACGTCAATATCTGCACAAGCTGGTCTTCAGTCAACTCTTCCAGCACGGTCGTCATCGGAAGGCGCCCGATAAACTCCGGGATGAATCCGAAGGCCAAAAGATCCTCCGGTTCGACGAACTGCATGGAACTGCGGGGATCTATGGAGCGGGACCCGGCCCCGGGTTCTGTAGCTCGGAATCCCATCACGCGGTTGCCTAGCCGTTTCTGAATGATCTTCTCCAGCCCCACGAAAGCGCCTCCACAGATGAAAAGGATCCCACTCGTGTCCACACGGATGTACTCCTGGTGGGGATGCTTGCGCCCCCCTTGCGGAGGCACGTTGCACGTGGTTCCTTCGAGGATTTTTAGCAGAGCCTGTTGGACGCCCTCTCCCGACACGTCGCGTGTGATGGAGACATTCTCAGTCTTGCGCGCGATCTTGTCGATCTCGTCGATGTAAATAATCCCGGTCTGAGCCCGCTTGACGTCGTGATCCGCATTCTGGAGCAATCGCAACACGATGTTTTCAACGTCCTCGCCCACATAACCCGCTTCAGTCAAGGTGGTCGCGTCGGCGATGGCAAACGGAACATCCAGTGCTTTGGCCAGCGTGCGGGCCAGAAGCGTCTTGCCGGATCCGGTCGGTCCGATCAGCAGGATATTGCTCTTTTCAATTTCGACATCCTGGTGCTCAGGGCCGGGAGGGGAATCGGAGCGTCCATGAAGAATTTGAATTCTCTTGTAGTGGTTGTACACCGCGACGGCCAAAGTTCTCTTGGCATGGTCCTGGCCGATGCAGTGCAGGTCGAACAACGCCTTGATGGCTGCCGGCTTGGGGACCTTCAGCTTCGGAGGCAGCTTGCGGCTCTCAGAACGCAGTTCCTTGTCGAGAACGCTTTTGCAGACCAGCACACAGGCGTCGCAAATGTAAACTCCGGGCCCTTGGATGAGTTTGCGGACTTCCGCGTGCGATTTGCCGCAGAAGCTGCAGAGTGTCAGCTGGGAGGGGCGGGCCATTGAAAAGTGGTCTTAGCCGTTCGCGTTCAGGCCGACCTCAGGTTTCTCCGGAGGTCACCATCTCGAAAGCATTTCAGGCGGCAAGAGGCGGGTTGAGTGAGGGGATCTCCTTTCGGGATTGGACAACCTCATCCACCAGTCCGTAGGCCTTGGCCTCCTCAGCGCTCATAAAATTGTCACGGTCGCAGTCGTGCTCGACCTGCTCCACGGGTTTCCCGGAGTGTTTGGCTATGATATTATTGAGCCGATGCTTGAGCTTCAGCATGTAGCGCACCCTGATCTCAACGTCGCTGGCCTGGCCCTCGGCGCCACCCAAGACTTGGTGGATCATGATGTTTGCGTTGGGCAGCGCGAACCGTTTGCCCTTGGTTCCCCCGCACAAAAGCACGGCTCCCATGCTGGCGGCCTGACCGATGCAGTAGGTGTTCATATCGCACGTCATGAACTGCATCGTGTCATAAATCGCCAGACCTGCCGTTACGCTGCCCCCAGGGGAATTGATGTAGAGGTGGATGTCTTTCTTGGGATCCGCCATTTGCAGGAACAACAGCTGGGCGATGATCACGTTTGCCACCATGTCGTCGACGGGGGTGCCAAGGAAGACGATGCGATCCACAAGCAGCCGGGAATAAATGTCATACCCGCGCTCGCCCCGACCCGTTTGCTCCACCACCATTGGAACCAGAAAGTTTTGCATATCAACAGGATTCCACCGCTCGATCTCTCGCAACCTAATGGAGGGTCTCCGGTGCGTCAAGGGCGGTTTCCGAGTGGGAAACGTCGCGAACACTTCCTCACTGCAGAACCGGGAAGTCGACAATCTAGCTTTCGGAGGGGCGATTTTAAGAGGGCTGAGCTCCCTGAGATTTGCACTCCACAGTCAGCGCTCAAAATCTGTTCCGCGGTTTTGTCATGGCCGACCTTCAGAGCTTGCCGTCGGTTCTGAGACCCGCGGAAAACCAGGATTTCTCAGACGATGCAACGCCCTCTCCGCAGCCTTGGCTTCAGCCAGTTTCTTGCTCTTCCCGGAACCTCGTCCGAGCTCTTCGTTCTCGTGCCACACAGAACATTCGAATTCGCGGTCATGATCTGGTCCAGAAGACATTTCCAACCTATAAACGGGGGAGACGGTCGACCTCGCCTGCAACAATTCCTGGAGCTCACCCTTCGGATTCTCGATCTCGGGCACTCCTGCGACCTCCCCCACCTGACTTTGGAATTGTCTCAGCACAAACCCTTGGGCGGAATCATAGCCCCCGTCCAAAAAAATGGCCCCTACTAACGCTTCGAATGCATCGGCCAGAATGGAAGGCCGACTACGTCCCCCATGTTGCTCCTCCCCTTTGCTCAAGATCAGGTGCGAACCCAGCTGCAGTTCTGCTCCCTTGTCAGCAAGAGCGTTCCTATTGACGAGCTCAGCACGCCCTTTTGTGAGCGAACCTTCCCCCACATCACGGAACCGATCGTGGAGTTCATGGGTCAAAACCAGCTCCAGGACCGCGTCTCCGAGGAATTCCAAACGTTGATTGTTCCGGGCGATCGGCGATTCGTCCATCGACGCCGAAGGGTGTGTCATGGCGACCTTCAGGAGCATGCGATTTCGGAACCAGTAACCGATCCGGTTCTGCAGAGCTCCCTCGGTGGGTTTGTCGGGTAGCGTTTCCATAAGCTCGACAAAAATTGCAGTCCAGGCTTGATGATCCTTGATTCTAAGCAGCGGTGGTTGCTAACCCAAGGCTCTCTTGGGATCCCGCAAGGGCCCCCAACTCGACCGGTGCGAACCCTTCCGCCGGGAGTTGCGGGGCTTCGTTCGGAGGCAAGATCCCCCCCTCACTCGGCGTGGCAGGCACGACCGCAGCGGGATGGGATTCGGAGGCTCCCACCAGGGGTTGCGAATCGGGTGCGATTCCGTGTTCGAGCAGGAAAGCCACCTCTCTCTGGACCTGCTCGAGCTGATTCAGCTGTAATGCAGGATCCACGATCGTGAACAAATCGCCTGTCTTGGGGTGTTCGTAGAGAAAAATGCGCTGGCCCTCTCGCTGGATCTGCTCTTTCACTTTCAAAATCCGTTTGCGCTCCAACATGACGGCCAAAATGTAGCAGGAAGCAAGGTGCGCAGGGTTGTGCAGTTCCACGAGCCTCCGCAACAAACTTTCAGCATTTTCTTTCTGGATGGGATCAGGAGGCGCCAAGGGGGGAGGAACATACACACTCTGCCAGCGGGAGATGGAAGGGGTTTCCTGGTCAACGGGGGTGGTTTTCCAACAATGCTCGCAGACATCCAGCCGGGCATAGCCAAAACGGTGCTCGGACAGCAGGGTGTGAAAGGGCTCTTTGTCCCTGAAGGACGCATTACAGCGCTGGCAATGATGCGACCTAGATTGGATATGCCACTCGATCATGAAAGTTGAAAAATCAGGCTTTACTATCCTCGCATTGCCCTCAGGGCTGCAATCCAAAAAAAAACCGGGTCCTCAGCCAGAGGATGGCTGTCGGACCCGGGGAACTTTCGGAATTAGTACATCAGTGGGATTACGGGGACTTCCAGTTCTGGTTTGTACGTAACCAAGACTGAAAACTGTTAGGCGATGCAAAGAACAATTACAGTTTGAACTCAGTTCCGCCCGAAAGCTGGTTCGCTTCCCACGGACTCTACTAGAGCAGCGTTGGGACGACATGTCAAGGAACGCCCTGAAAGAATGTATCTTATCTGATGTGATCTATTCAAATACCTTATGCTTCTTATTGCCTTCATTCGATCCAAGAACCGACGATGTCTCTCCGAATTGTGCAGTTTTAGGAGGGGTTATTGGGATTTAGAATTAACAACGTCCAAGGTGGCGATTCACGTTCACATTTCGGAGGTGTTCTTCACCATGAACGAGGAGACCTCTGCCCAGATCATCTCTCGAACATCCTCTATGCTGGCGGTGGCGTCTAGCAGACGAACACGGCCCGATTCCGCCGCAGCCAATTCGCGATACCCTTGCTCCACTCGTTCAAAAAATTCCCGTCCCGCCTCCTCCATTCGATCCCTTGCGGGAGTCAGTAATTCCGAATCACGCCGAAGTCGCCTGGCTTCGCTCACCTCGATCGGGACGAACAAAAGCAAAGTGAGGTCGGGCTTTGTGGTTCCAACGGCGAGGTCGACAACACCCCGTATAGTGGCCAGATCCAGTTGCCTGCCATAACCCTGATAGACCACGGTTGAGTCGTGGAATCGATCGCAAACGACCGCTTCTCCGGCGGCCAGAGCAGGCCGGATGACTTCACGAACCAGTTGGGCCCGGCTGGCGTTCATCAAGAGGAGCTCCGCCTCGGGCGTCAGGCAGTTGCCCGCCGAGCTGTGTTTGAACAGGTGCCGAATCTCCTCGCCGATTGCAGTGCCCCCCGGTTCCCTGAGCTCGCGCGTCGTCCACCCTTCGCGGCGCAAACGCTCAGCGAGCCATCGGATTTGGGTGGATTTGCCGCTGCCCTCGGTGCCTTCGAGAGTGATAAAGAGACCCCTTTTCACAAAGCGCGTCTACTTGCTTGGAGCGATCGGAGCGGGGGTTACAGAGATGGTCGGCGGCAAGCCGGTTTTCACATTGGCGGACAAATACTCAACCAGAGATTGGATTTGAACGGCGGTCAGAGGCCCTCCCAGATTAGCCGCGAAGGCGGGCATGAGGCTGCCAGGTTTCCCGTTCAAAATGGATTGACGCCAGTAATCGGGGGTTGCGAGGACTTTCAACTGCCTGAGATCCGGCACGAAAGCGGCCCGATGCTCGCCATCATGGCAAATTCCACACGCAGCATTATACAAGGCGAACCCCATCTTGCCGACTGTGGGCTCCACATGGCATTTTGCGCAATCCCCGCGAAACACCGCCTGCCTGTCGGCGGTGGCAATGGCGGTGTTGCGTGCCCGGTCTTGCATGCTTCCAGCGGCGGCGGCTGTGACCTCAGGGATGATCACTCGAAACGAAAGGACTTTGTAGCCGTGGCTTGTGTCCACCGTGATGGATTTGCTGACCATCTGCCTTTTTCCCTTCAAGTCCACCGTCGTCTTGATGACTCCGTTGCTACCCGGGTTAAGAATCCAGGGTACTGGGGGGATTTCCGCAAGCGTGCAGCCGCATGAAGGTTTCACGGCCCTGATCGTGAGCGCTTCCTTGGCGGTGTTGGTGAGCGCAAAACTCATGTGGGCCGTAACTTCCCCGGGTTTCACCGTGATTTCCTTGAAATCAGAGTCCCACGCGAGCGGTGGAGTGGAGTAGGTGACCACCCCGTTTGTTGGGGCCTGGAAAACCTTCACATTGGTCGAGGACAGGCGCCCTGAGGGCATGACGATCCCCACACCGTTGGAACGTGCACGCGTCGATGGTGCCGTGGTGAAATTGGGAGGGAGTGGAGGCAACGAGCCTCCACCATCCGGGACCGGGCGCAGGGGTGGGGCGGTCGGGGCAGGAGCTTGCGGGGACGCGCTTATTTGCGAAAAGAGCGGCATCTTGGTCGACAGAACGAAAACCGCCAGCAGGATTAGGCGGAAAGATCTCTTGCTGCACATATCGATCTACAAACTGGCTCACCAAACCGGGCCGGTCGAGCAATGCATGGTCGCGCGTCAGATGAAGAGGCGCAACTCAAAAGGCGGCCCACGGGAGCGGCGGCAGCGAAGTTGAAGCGTCTCCTGATGAGAGGAGAAGAAAAATCGCGAGGTAGAGCCTGGGTGTCGAGTGACACGAGTCTCTTTGACGTTTTTGTAAGACCCATTTCGGGACGAATTCCAGAGGACCGAGTAACTCGGCTCTCCGAACGCGGGTTGCGTGGTTCCCCCGGACTCATTCAGCCGGGTGACAGGGTGGCTCCCGCTCGGCCTTTGAGGTTCTCCAGGCTTTCTCTGCTTGTGATGGCACGAAAGTCTGCTACCGTCCGCCCCCTTGTGGATGCAGACAATGAAATTCTGAGACGGCGGACCTTCGCCATCATCTCTCACCCGGACGCCGGGAAGACGACGCTGACGGAGAAGTTGCTCCTCTACGGCGGCGCGGTGCAATTGGCCGGCTCGGTCACTGCCCGCAAGAACCAGCGCGCCACGACGTCCGACTGGATGGAGCTGGAGCGGAAGCGCGGGATTTCGATCAGCTCGACAGTATTGCAGTTCGATTACGACGGCTACCGGATCAACTTGCTCGACACACCGGGGCACAAAGATTTCTCCGAAGACACCTACCGCGTGCTCACAGCCGTGGATTCGGTGGTGATGGTAATCGATTCCGCGAAGGGCATTGAGCCGCAAACTCGAAAATTGTTCGAAGTGTGCCGCCACCGGGGGATTCCTATTTTTACCTTCATGAACAAGTGCGACCGCCCGATGAGGGATCCGCTTTCCTTGCTTGATGAGCTGGAGAAAGTCCTCGGAATCGGCGCGTTCCCCGTCAACTGGCCGATCGGTTCGGGAGCCGATTTCAAGGGGGTTTACGACCGCCATAGCCACCAGGTTTTCCTCTTCGAGCGCACGGTTGGAGGTCAGTACCGAGCGCCGGTGTCCATCGGTGGCTTGTCGGATCCTGTGATTCGGGATCGTTTGGACGACGAAACCTTTCGGAAAGTTTCCGAGGAGCTTGAGATGCTGGAAGTCGCCGGAGAGACGTTTGACGAGCCCGCGGTGCTGGCAGGCAAAACGACGCCTGTTTTTTTTGGAAGCGGGGTCAACAACTTTGGCGTGCAGCTTTTGTTGGACGGGTTTCTGAAGCACTCCCCGGTGCCGAAAGCGCGCGTCATAGCCGGAACTCCGATCGAGCCTAGCCGCCCGGATTTCTCCGGCTTTATCTTCAAGATTCAGGCCAACATGGATCCGAAGCACAGGGACCGGATCGCGTTCCTCAGGGTTTGTTCAGGCAGGTTCGAAAGGGACATGATCGTCACGCACGGACGGACCATGAAAAAGGTGCGTCTTTCAAGTTCCCACAAGCTCTTTGGAAACGAACGCGAGACTGTAGACGAAGCTTTCCCCGGAGATATTATCGGGTTGGTGGGTCATTCCGAATTTGGGATCGGCGACACGCTGGCGACCGATCCTACGATTGTCTATTAAGAGATTCCAAGGTTCCCGCCTGAAGCCTTCGCGTACCTCCACAATCCGAACACCGCCAAATTCAAACAATTCCGCCAGGGCCTGGATCAACTCCTGCAGGAAGGGGTGATCCAGCTTTTGAGTCCTCGCAACGCTTCAACCAAAGCGCCGCTTCTGGCGGCGGTCGGGCCCTTGCAATTCGAGGTCGTCCAGTTTCGGCTCGAGAGCGAGTATGGCGCAGCGTCCCGACTGGATTCGGCGCCCTGGACAGTCGCCCGCTGGCTCCCCGCGGAACTTACGGAAACCGAGTTGGATGCGCTTTCGATGCCGAGCGGTTCGCAGGTTGTGTTTGACATGGCCCGCAACCCGGTCGCGCTGTTCACAACCGAATGGTCCGCAAAATATTTTTCGGACACGAACTCCAAGATCCCCTTGTCACTGTTGCCACCGGAGAAATCCGAGGGGCACACCTGACCCTGATAATCCGCGCAACCCCGTCTTGCACACCCTCTCGTGGTTGGCAAGAGCCACCGTTTGCTCAGGGATGATTTTAACGAACCGACGGCGGATCCGCCTTGGTCAAAACACTCAGCCTTGCACGCGCCCGAACTTTTTTTCCAGTTCCTTGAAACCCAGCTCGATCATGGTGGGCCGTCCGTGCGGGCAAGTGTAGGGCATGGCGCAACGGCGCAGATCTTGCACGAGACGTTCGAGTTCGGGTCCGCGGAGGAAATCGTTCGCTTTTACGGCGTGGCGACAAACGGTCTTCGCGACCACCGGTTCGCCGAGCCGCAGGGTGTTGACTTCCTGGCCCTCCGATTTCAACTGATCGATCAGCCCGATCACGAACCTTCTGGGCTCGCTGCATTTGACGAAAGGCGGCAGGGCATCGAGCAGAAAAGTGCGCTCACCAAATTCGCTCAGCCCGACTCCGAGCCGGACAAGCGCGGGCAAGATACCTCGCAGGAATTGTGCGTCCCGCGCATTCAACTCCACGGTTTCTGGCAACAACAGCTTCTGCGAAGCCGCAGATCCGGACTCGAGTCGGCTTAACATTTGCTCGAACAACACACGTTCGTGCGCCGCATGTTGATCTAGCAGCACCAGGCCGCGGTCCGATTCCAAGACCACGTATAGCTGGCCGATCACACCCACTATCCTGAGTGACACCGCAAGCAGGGGTGTTGCAGGGGATGGGGTGGGAGCGGCCCCAGGGGCTGGGTC